>NZ_WIVR01000028.1:0-57272 GCF_009600525.1 Pseudomonas sp. FSL R10-1350 | reverse complement strand
AGGTGCGGCGGCCGTTGGCGCAGGCTTGGGCACAGTCGCCGGCACCACCGGCGGTGCTTCACCCCGCTGCTCGGCCTCTTGGGCTTGAGCGGCGTCATTGGCGCGTTCTTCAGGGGTTCGGCTGTCGCTGAACACCAGCAGCAAATAGCGGCTTCGGTTCAAGGCGGCAGTCGGCACAGCCCGCACAATGGCAAATGGCTGGCCCGAGTCGTGAATGACTTCTTTGACCGTGGCCACCGGGTAACCGGCCGGGAAGCGCTGCCCCAGGCCCGAGCTGACCAGCAGATCGCCCACTTTGATATCTGCCGTGTCGGCCACGTGACGCAGTTCAAGCCGCTCTGGGTTGCCCGTGCCGCTGGCAATGGCGCGCAGGCCGTTGCGATTCACCTGTACCGGAATGCTGTGGGTGGTGTCGGTGAGCAACAAGACACGCGAGGTGTTCGGCATCAACTCGACCACCTGCCCCATCAACCCGCGAGCATCGAGCACCGGCTGCCCCAGTACTACGCCGTCGCGCTCACCCTTGTTGATGATGATGCGATGGGTGAACGGGTTCGGGTCCATGCCGATCAACTCGGCCACTTCAACCTTTTCGTTCACCAGCGCCGAGGAGTTCAACAACTCGCGCAGGCGAACGTTCTGCTCGGTCAAGGCTGCCAGCTTTTGCATGCGGCCTTGCAACAGAAGGTTTTCAGTTTTGAGCTTCTCGTTTTCAGCCACCAGTTCGGTGCGACTGCCAAATTGGCTGGCAACCCCCTGAACCAGGCGTTGCGGCAAATCGGTCACCCAGTAGGTTTGCATCAGCACCAGCGACATCTGGCTGCGCACCGGCTTGAGCAAGGTGAAACGGGCATCTACCACCATCAGCGCGACCGATAGCACGACCAGCACCAATAAGCGCACGCCCAATGAGGGGCCTTTAGAAAAGAGCGGTTTAATAAGCCGCCCCTCCCGGGCAAGTGTTCAATGTATTCATACGGCGTTAAAGCGGCCTGGATGAAGATTGGCAAAAGATAAACGCCAAAAGGCAGCACTGCAAAGTGCTACCTTTTGGTGATAACCATTGGCCTGCACCGGCGATCTTATTCGCTGGAGAGCAGGTCCATTGTGTGTTTATCCATCATTTCCAGCGCACGGCCACCACCACGGGCAACACAGGTCAGCGGGTCTTCGGCAACGATCACCGGCAGGCCTGTTTCCTGGGCCAGCAGCTTGTCGAGGTCACGCAGCAAGGCGCCACCACCAGTCAGTACCAGGCCACGCTCGGCGATGTCCGAAGCCAGCTCTGGCGGAGACTGTTCCAGTGCGCTTTTCACGGCCTGAACGATGGTTGCCAGCGACTCTTGCAGAGCCTCAAGAACTTCATTGGAGTTCAGGGTGAATGCACGTGGAACGCCTTCTGCCAGGTTACGGCCGCGTACGTCGACTTCACGCACTTCACCGCCCGGGTAGGCTGTGCCGATTTCCTGCTTGATGCGCTCCGCCGTCGACTCGCCGATCAGGCTGCCGTAGTTACGACGCACATAAGTGATGATCGCTTCGTCGAAGCGGTCGCCGCCAACCCGTACGGATTCAGCGTAAACCACACCGTTCAGGGAGATCAGCGCGATTTCAGTGGTACCACCACCGATATCGACAACCATCGAACCGCGTGCTTCCTCAACCGGCAAGCCAGCACCGATGGCCGCGGCCATCGGTTCTTCGATCAGGAATACTTCACGGGCACCGGCACCCAGTGCCGATTCACGAATGGCGCGACGCTCTACCTGAGTCGATTTGCACGGTACGCAAATCAAAACCCGAGGGCTTGGCTGCAAAAAGCTGTTTTCATGCACTTTGTTGATGAAGTACTGCAGCATCTTCTCGCAGACGCTGAAGTCGGCAATCACGCCATCCTTCATCGGACGAATGGCAGCAATGTTGCCAGGTGTACGGCCGAGCATGCGCTTGGCCTCGGTGCCGACGGCAACGACACTTTTCTGGTTACCGTGTGTCCGAATAGCCACAACCGATGGCTCATTCAGGACAATACCGCGCTCACGCACGTAAATAAGGGTGTTGGCAGTGCCCAGGTCGATGGAAAGATCGCTGGAAAACATGCCACGCAGTTTCTTGAACATGGGAAAGGGACCCTAGGCAACGCGTGGGTAAAAAAGTGCGGCAAACTCTAACAACGACAGGGATTTTGGGCAAGGCGCCAATATGTTAAATTGACCGCTTTTCCGTGCACCAACCCCCACAATCGCGGCCATATGACCGTAGAAATGCGGTAGTGTTCCGACAATCTAACACACGGACACCATCCGTCCTGTTTTCCACTGGAGAATCCCATGGCGCTTGAACGCTCCGACGTGGAAAAAATCGCACATTTGGCCCGTCTGGGTCTCAATGATGCCGATCTCCCACGCACCACCGAAGCCCTTAATAGCATTCTGGGGCTGATTGATCAGATGCAGGCTGTCGACACCACCGGTATCGAGCCGCTGGCCCACCCACTGGAAGCCAGCCAGCGCCTGCGCGCTGACGTCGTGACTGAAAGCAATCATCGCGAGGCTTACCAGTCCATCGCACCAGCGGTCGAAAACGGCCTCTATCTGGTTCCGAAAGTCATCGAGTAAAGGGAAAGAGCCTGCATGCATCAATTGACTCTGGCCGAGATCGCCCGCGGACTCGCCGATAAAAAGTTTTCTTCTGAAGAGCTGACCAAGACCTTGCTGGCGCGTATCGCCCAGCTCGATCCGCAGCTCAACAGCTTCATCACCCTCACCGAAGACCTCGCCATCGAGCAGGCCAAGGCTGCTGACGCACGTCGCGCCAACGGTGAAAGCGGTGCCCTGCTGGGCGCGCCGATCGCGCACAAAGACCTGTTCTGCACCCTGGGCGTACGCACCAGCTGTGCCTCGAAGATGCTCGACAACTTCAAGGCACCCTACGACGCCACCGTGGTTGCCAAGCTCGCCGAGGCTGGCGCGGTCAGCCTGGGTAAAACCAACATGGACGAGTTCGCGATGGGCTCGGCCAACGAATCGAGCTACTACGGCGCAGTCAAAAACCCGTGGAACCTTGAGCACGTACCTGGCGGTTCATCGGGTGGTTCGGCAGCCGCCGTTGCCGCTCGTCTGTTGCCGGCAGCGACCGGCACCGACACCGGCGGTTCGATCCGCCAGCCCGCTGCGCTGACCAACCTCACCGGTCTCAAACCGACATACGGTCGGGTATCGCGCTGGGGCATGATCGCTTACGCCTCCAGCCTTGATCAGGGCGGCCCCTTGGCGCGCACCGCAGAAGACTGCGCGATTTTGTTACAAGGCATGGCTGGCTTCGATCCTAAAGACTCCACCAGCATCGACGAACCGGTGCCGGACTTCAGCGCCGACCTCAATACCTCGCTCAAAGGCCTGCGTATTGGCGTGCCTGCCGAGTTCTTCAGCGAAGGCCTCGACCCGCGCATTGCCGAGCTGGTGCACAACAGCATCAAAGAGCTCGAAAAGCTCGGCGCAGTGATCAAGACCATCAGCCTGCCCAACATGCAGCACGCGATTCCTGCGTACTACGTGATCGCGCCCGCTGAGGCGTCTTCCAACCTGTCGCGTTTTGACGGCGTGCGTTTCGGCCACCGCTGTGAAGACCCCAAAGACCTGACCGACCTGTACAAGCGCTCGCGCGCCGAAGGCTTCGGCCCGGAAGTCCAGCGCCGGATTCTGGTCGGTGCCTACGCCCTGTCGGCCGGTTACTACGACGCTTACTACCTGCAAGCGCAAAAAATCCGTCGCCTGATCAAAAACGACTTTGTCGCAGCCTTCAACGAAGTCGACGTCATCCTCGGCCCAACCACGCCTAACCCGGCCTGGAAAATCGGCGCTAAAAACAGCGACCCGGTGTCTGCCTATCTGGAAGACGTGTACACCATTACCGCCAACCTCGCGGGCCTGCCGGGCCTGTCGATGCCAGCCGGTTTTGTCGATGGCTTGCCCGTCGGCGTGCAGTTGCTTGCGCCGTACTTCCAGGAAGGCCGCTTGCTCAATGTCGCTCACCAGTATCAGTTGAACACTGACTGGCACACGCGCTCACCTGCCGGCTTCTGAGGAGAAACATATGCAATGGGAAGTTGTGATCGGGCTGGAAATTCACTCCCAGCTCGCCACCCAATCGAAGATTTTCTCCGGCAGCGCCACCACGTTCGGCGCTGAGCCGAACACCCAGGCCAGCCTGGTTGATCTGGGCATGCCGGGCGTTTTGCCGGTGCTGAACCAGGAAGCCGTGCGCATGGCCGTCATGTTCGGCATCGCGGTTGACGCCGAAATCGGCCAGCACAACGTGTTCGCACGTAAAAACTACTTCTACCCGGACCTGCCAAAGGGCTACCAGATCAGCCAGATGGAACTGCCGATTGTCGGCAAAGGCCATTTGGACATCACCCTGGAAGACGGCACCGTCAAGCGCGTCGGCATCACCCGTGCGCACCTGGAAGAAGACGCGGGCAAAAGCCTGCACGAAGACTTCAGCGGCTCGACCGGCATTGACCTCAACCGTGCAGGCACCCCGCTGCTGGAAATCGTTTCCGAGCCGGACATGCGCAGCGCCAAAGAGGCCGTTGCCTACGTCAAGGCCATGCACGCACTGGTGCGCTACCTGGGCATCTGCGACGGCAACATGGCTGAAGGTTCGCTGCGTTGCGACTGCAACGTATCCGTACGCCCGGTCGGCCAGGCCGAGTTCGGCACCCGCTGCGAGATCAAGAACGTCAACTCGTTCCGCTTCATCGAGAAGGCGATCAACAGCGAAGTGCAGCGCCAGATCGAACTGATCGAAGACGGCGGCAAAGTCATCCAGCAAACGCGCCTGTATGACCCGAACAAAGACGAAACCCGCGCCATGCGCAGCAAAGAGGAAGCCAACGACTACCGTTACTTCCCGGACCCGGACCTGCTGCCGGTGGTGATCGAAGACTCGTTCATCGAAGACGTGCGCGCCACCCTGCCGGAACTGCCACCGCAAAAGCGCGAGCGCTTCCAGTCGCAGTTCGGTCTGTCGGCCTACGATGCCAGCGTTCTGGCCTCAAGCCGCGAACAGGCAGACTACTTCGAAAAAGTCGTGAGCATCAGCGGCGACGCCAAGCTGGCGGCCAACTGGGTGATGGTTGAGTTGGGCAGCCTGCTCAACAAGCAAGGCCTGGACATCGACCAGTCGCCGGTCAGCGCCGAGTTGCTGGGCGGTATGCTGCTGCGCATCAAGGACAACACCATCTCCGGCAAAATCGCCAAAGTGGTGTTTGAAGCGATGGCCAACGGCGAAGGCACTGCTGACGAAGTCATCGACAAACAAGGCCTCAAGCAAGTCACCGACAGCGGCGCCATTGAAAAGGTGCTGGATGAAGTGTTGGCGGCCAACGCCGAGCAAGTTGAACAGTACCGTGCGGCTGACGAAGCCAAACGCGGCAAAATGTTTGGCTTCTTCGTCGGGCAGGCCATGAAAGCCTCCAAAGGCAAAGCCAACCCGCAACAAGTCAACGAACTGCTCAAGAGCAAGCTCGAAGGCTAAATCGCACACTCACTGCAGGAGCGAGCTTGCTCGCGATCTTTTAAAGATCAAAAGATCGCGAGACAAGCTCGCTCCTGCAGGCATGAGTGGGCACACAAAGGACTCCCCCATGAAGCGGCTACTCGGCGCCTGCGCCCTGCTCGGCTTGCTCACCGGCTGCGCCAGCCACGACATAGACCCACGCGGCTATGACGAAACCGGCGTTGCCTCTTATTACGGCGCTCGGCACCACGGTAAACGGACTGCCAGCGGCGAACCCTTCGACCAAAACGCCCTCACCGCTGCCCATCGCAGCCTGGCCTTCGGCTCACGGGTCGTGGTTACCAACCTCAGCAACAACAAAACGGTGGTGGTACGCATCAATGACCGGGGCCCGCATACTCGCGGCCGTCTGATTGATCTTTCGCGCCAGGCCGCCCAGCAGTTGGGTATGCTGAGCAGCGGCACGGCCAAGGTGCGGGTTCAGGGTTTAAGTGACTAATCAATGGAGTGAATCACCATTTTGGGGTTAAGCGCGTTATCACCGTGGAACCTGCTGCAACTGCTCTGCGGTCTCGCCATGCTGATTGCTGGCGCCGAACTGCTGGTGCACTGCGCGGTGCGCATGGCCGCCAACCTGAAGGTTCGCCCCCTGCTGATCGGCTTGACCGTGGTCGCCTTCGGCAGCAGCGCCCCGCAAATGACCGTCAGCCTGCAAGCCGCACTAAACGACACACCGGACATTGCCGTCGGCAGCGTCATTGGCAGCAACATCTTCAACGTCCTCGTCACCCTCGGCCTGTCGGCACTGATTATCCCCCTGCGCGTGTCACGCCAACTGGTGCGGCTCGATATCCCCTTGATGATCATCGCCAGCGCGCTGGTATTTGGCCTGGCCCTGAGCAAACAACTGGATCGCCTTGATGGCGCCATTCTGCTGGTCGGTCTGGTGATCTACCTCGGCTTGCTGCTCCGCCAGTCACGCCACAGCGGGCACCATCATGTCAGCCACGACCGACCGCCAACGTCGTGGCCGGTCAACGTTCTGATGATGCTTATGGCCTTGGTCTTGCTGGGCGCTGCCGGGCATTTGTTACTGGACGCCGCCGTCGGCGTGGCCACCGAACTGGGGCTGTCCGAGCGCATCATCGGCCTGACCATCATTGCCGTCAGCACTTCGCTGCCGGAGCTGGCCACCTCACTGATTGCAGCCTTTCGCGGGCAACGCGAAATTGCCGTCGGCAATGTGATTGGCAGCAACGTCCTCAACCTGCTCGGCGTGCTCGGCCTCACCGCGCTGATCAGCCCCGAACCGCTGTCGGTATCACCCAACGCCCTGGCTTTTGACCTGCCGGTGATGCTCGGCGTCGCCGTGTTGTGCCTGCCGGTGTTCTATACCGGCTACCGCGTGACCCGCGCCGAAGGCTTGCTGTTTTTGGGGCTGTACCTGGCGTATGCACTGCACGTGGTGTCGTTCACCACCGGCATGCCGCTGGCGGGCAGGCTCGAACACCTGATGCTGTTTTACATCTTGCCGGCGCTGCTGGTGTTTCTGCTGTTCAGTACCCTGCGCGCCTGGCGACGACAACACTGAGGAGTTTTGCGATGGACAACAAAAAGACCGGACTTGAAATGCGCCGCCAGGTAATGGGCGATGAGTTTGTCGACCGTGCACTGGGCAATGCCACCGACTTCACCCAACCACTGCAAGACTTCGTCAACGAACACGCCTGGGGCGGCGTGTGGAATCGCGAGGGTCTGTCGCTAAAAACCCGCAGCCTGATCACCCTCGCCACCCTCACCGCGCTCAAGTGCCCGCAAGAACTCAAAGGCCACGTACGCGGCGCGCTGAATAACGGCTGCACCGTCGACGATATCCGCGAAGCGCTGCTGCACTGCGCGGTATACGCCGGCGTACCGGCGGCCATTGATGCGTTTCGGGCAGCTCAGGAAGTGATCGACGCCTATAAAGGCTAAATCCAGCCGCCCCACTGCAATACAAAGATCCCGATATTGGTCGTGATGGCCGCCATCAAGGTGGTGATCACGATAATCGACGCGGCCAGTTCGTGGTTGCCGTTGGCTGCGCGCGCCATGACGTAGCTGGCGGCTGCCGTCGGGCTGGCGAAGTACAGGAACAACGTCCCCAGCTCCGGCCCGCGAAAGCCCAGAAGCCACGCCCCCAGTGTGGCCACCAGCGGCAGGCTGATCATTTTGACCAGGCTGGCACTCAACGCCAGATTGCCGCTTTTGCGCAAGGACGCCAGCGACAAGGTGCCGCCAATACAAATCAGCGCCAGCGGCAAAGTCATGGACGCCAGGTATTCACCGGAGGCCTGCAACCAGCCTGGCAGAGTGATCTTGAACACTGCAAACGGGATCGCCGCCAGCACGCTGATAATCAGCGGGTTTTTCACCACACTTTTGCAGACGCTCCACGGGTCGGACTTGATCACCGGGCTGTACACCGCCAGCACAATCGTCGACAGGGTGTTGTACAACAGGATCACCAACCCGGCGAGCACCGCCCCCAGCGAGATGCCGTAGTCGCCATACATGCTGGCCGCCAGGGCCAGGCCGATCACCGCGTTATTGCCGCGAAATGCGCCTTGGGTATAGATGCCGCGATCTTCACGCGGGCAACGCCAGATCGCCCAACCCCAGGCCAGGCCAAAACACACCAGTGTCGCCAGGGTGAAATAGCCCAGCACCTTGGGCTGCATGGCGGTTCTGAGGTCGGCGTGGACAATCCCCAAAAACAACAACGCCGGCATGGTGACGTTAAACACCAGTGCCGACGCCGTGTGGATAAAGTTGTCGTTAATCCAGCCCACCCGCTTGAGCACAATGCCCATAAAGAGCATGGCAAACACCGGAGCGGTGATCGAGAGGGTCAGAAAAAAGATAGCCAGCATGCAAACACGCTCGTGTGAGGTCGTTAAAAAACTAATGCATGTGCCAGAAACTGGCTGAAGCTTCCCCGCAAGGAAGCTTCATCACTCGGGCTTACAGACCTTTAACGGCGTAAATCCCGGCAGCGTTGCGCCAGTAGCCTTTGTAATCCATGCCATAACCGAAAATATAACGGTCAATGCACGGCAGGCCGGCGTAGTCGGCTTTCAGGCCCGGGCTGGCCTTGCGGTCGTGGTCTTTGTCGATCAACACCGCGGTATGCACCTTATGGGCGCCCGCGTGTTTGCAGAAATCAACGATCGCGCTCAGGGTGTGGCCCTCATCGAGGATGTCATCGATGATCAGCACGTGACGGTCCATAAAGGACACTTCTGGCTTTGCTTTCCAGAACAGGTCGCCGCCGCTGGTTTGGTTGCGGTAGCGGGTCGCGTGCAGGTAAGACGATTCAAGCGGGAATTTGAGGTGGGTGAGCAGCTTGCCGGCGAATATCAGGCCGCCGTTCATCACACAAAAAACCACTGGATTGAATTCAGCCATTTCAGCTGTGATCTGCGCGCCAACGCGGGCAATCGCTGCCTCAACCTCGGCTTCGGTGTACAGGCAGTCAGCCTCTCGCATGACTTGACGGATATGCTCGAGATCAGCAGACATGACGCTCTCCAGGGGGGTGGTTTGCCAGAAAAGCGGGCAAAGGTACGCACACGCATGGCTCAGATCAAGCATTTATGGACTAACGTGCATTAATGTTTGTAGGACATCACCCCGGATTAGATTAATCTAGGCCGCTTTTTTTGCCTGCCCAACCGGAGCCTTTACTTATGCCCATCCGTGAGATCCGCCATCCGCTGATCCGTCACAAGCTCGGCCTGATGCGCCGTGCAGACATTAGCACGAAGAACTTCCGTGAGCTCGCCCAAGAAGTCGGCGCCTTGCTAACGTACGAAGCCACCAGCGACCTGACCCTCGAAACCTACGAGATTGAAGGCTGGAGCGGCCCTGTCCAAGTTGAAAAAATTGCCGGTAAGAAAATTACCGTCGTGCCAATCCTGCGCGCCGGCATCGGCATGCTGGAAGGCGTACTGACCCTGATCCCGGGTGCCAAAGTCAGCGCTGTCGGCGTTGCCCGTAACGAAGAAACCCTGCAGGCCCACACCTATCTTGAAAAACTGGTTCCAGAGATCGACGAGCGTCTGGCGATGATCATCGACCCGATGCTGGCCACGGGTTCGTCCATGGTTGCCACCATCGACCTGCTGAAAAAAGCCGGCTGCAAAGAGATCCGCGCCATGGTGCTGGTCGCTGCCCCAGAAGGGATTGCCGCCGTTGAAAAGGCTCACCCGGACGTGACCATCTACACCGCGTCCATCGATCACCGTCTGGACGAACACGGCTACATCATTCCGGGCTTGGGCGATGCTGGCGACAAGATCTTCGGCACCAAGCAAAAGGATTAATCACATGCAGGACGAGTTCAACGACCCACTCTGGCGCCAGATCATCTCTGGCGCGCAGATGTTGTTCGTGGCTTTCGGCGCCTTGGTATTGATGCCATTGATTACTGGCCTCGACCCTAACGTAGCGCTGTTCACGGCGGGTCTCGGAACTCTGCTGTTCCAGATTGTGACCCGCCGTCAGGTACCGGTCTTTCTGGCTTCGAGTTTCGCTTTCATTACCCCGATCATTCTCGCCAAGGACCAATTCGGTCTGGCCGCGACCATGGGCGGCGTGATGGCAGCCGGTTTCGTGTACACCTTTCTCGGTTTCGCGGTAAAGCTTAAAGGCACCGGTTTTATTGATCGCCTGCTGCCACCGGTGGTGATTGGCCCGGTGATTATTTCGATCGGTCTGGCGATGGCGCCCATTGCTGCACACATGGCCATGGGCCGTGCTGAAGACGGCACTGAGCTGATCCACTACCAAACAGCCATGATGATCTCGATGCCAGCGCTGCTGACCACCTTGATCGTGGCCGTGTTCGGCAAAGGCATCTTCCGCCTGGTGCCGATCATTGCCGGTGTGCTGGTGGGTTTTGCGATGGCGTTTTACTTTGGCGTGGTCGACACGGCCAAAATCGCCGCGGCGCCATGGTTTGCACTGCCGCACTTCACGGCCCCCGAGTTCAACTGGCAGGCGATTCTGTTTATCGTCCCCGTGGCCCTGGCCCCGGCCATTGAACACATTGGCGGCGTGATTGCCGTGGGCAGCGTGACCGGTCGCGACTACCTGAAAAAGCCGGGCTTGCACCGCACCCTGTTCGGTGACGGTCTTGCGACCACTGCCGCAGGTTTGCTGGGTGGTCCACCTAACACCACCTACGCCGAAGTGACGGGCGCGGTGATGCTGACCAAGAACTACAACCCGAAAATCATGACCTGGGCGGCGATCTTCGCCATCAGCCTGGCCTTTATCGGTAAGTTCGGCGCATTGCTGCAAAGCATTCCGATACCGGTGATGGGCGGGATTTTGTGCCTGTTGTTCGGTTCGATTGCTGCGGTCGGGATGAACACCCTGATTCGCCATCAGGTTGACCTGAGCGAAGCGCGCAATTTGGTGATTGTGTCGGTAACCCTGGTCTTCGGGATTGGCGGCGTGCTGATCGGCACAGGGATGGGCCCTGAAGACTTCGGCCTTAAAGGCATCGCGTTGTGCGCGATCGTAGCGATTGCACTCAACCTGCTTTTACCGGGCAATGACAGCTGGAAGAACAAGAAAGGTGATGAGCCGATTCTATAAATCGGCTTCACCCTCCCCCTGTAGGAGCGAGCTTGCTCGCGATCTTTAAAAGATCAAAAGATCGCGAGCAAGCTCGCTCCTACAGTCTTTGCAGCTTTTATAGCGCCAACGGCGCCCTTTCACAGATAGTATTCAACGCCGCCGCCCACTCCGGGTTGTCATTGAGACACGGCACCAGCACTAGCTCCTCGCCCCCCGCCTCAATAAACTGCTCGCGTCCGCGATCGCCAATCTCTTCCAGGGTCTCGATGCAATCGGCGACAAACGCCGGGCACATCACCAGAATTTTCTTCACGCCGTCTTTGGCCAACGCATCCAGACGCGCTTCGGTGTAGGGTTCGATCCACTTGGCCCGGCCCAGTCGCGACTGAAAGGCCACCGACCATTTGCCCTCAGGCAAGCCCATGCGCTCGGCAAACGATTGCGCGGTGCGCAAACATTGCGCCCGATAACACGTCGCCAGCACTTCAGTCGATGCGTTTTGGCAGCAATCGGCATTTTTGAAGCAGTGATTGCCGGTCGGGTCCAGCTTGTGCAAATGCCGCTCAGGCAAGCCGTGAAAGCTCAGCAACAAGTGATCGTAGTCTTGCTCCAGGTGCGGCCGGGCGCTCGCCACCAAGGCGTCAAGGTATTCAGCCTGATCGTAAAACGGCTGCACGATCGAGAACTGCATCGACAGTTTTTTGGCCTTGACCACCCGCTTGGCTTCTTCAATCACCGTGGTCACGGTGCTGTCCGCGAACTGTGGATACAGTGGCGCCAGCGTCACCTGCTTGATACCTTGCGCGGCCAGACGCGTGAGCACGGTTTCAATCGACGGCTCGCCATAGCGCATGGCCAGCTCGACCGGGCCTTTGGTCCATTCGCGGGTCATGGCCTGCTGCAAACGGCGGCTCAGCACCACCAGCGGTGAGCCCTCATCCCACCAGATCGAGGCGTAGGCATGCGCCGACTGCTCGGGCCGGTTGATCAAAATCAAGGACACCAACAGTCGACGCACAGGCCACGGCAAGTCGATGACATATGGGTCCATCAAAAACTGGTTCAAGTAGCTGCGTACATCCGCTACCGAAGTAGACGCCGGCGAACCCAGGTTAACCAGCAACAGCGCGTGGTCGGTCATGCAACATCCTATTTCAGAGGCGGGCGGAAAGATCGTCTAGCGCCGCACGCAAATCGGTGAACTGAAAAGTGAAACCGGCAGCCAGCAAGCGGGCGGGCATTGCCCGCTGGCCACCCAACAATAACGTTGCCATCTCGCCCAATCCCACCTGCAAAACAAACGCCGGTGCTGGCATGAACGCCGGACGGTGCAACACGCTGCCCAAGGTTTTGGCGAACTCAGCGTTGCGTACCGGGTGCGGGGCGCATGCATTATAAGGACCCGAGGCGGCATTCTCATGCACAAGAAAATCAATCAGGGCAATTTGGTCTTTGATGTGAATCCACGACATCCACTGCCGACCGTTGCCCACCGGGCCGCCCAAGCCCATCTTGAACGGCAGCAACAGGCGCGACAAAAAGCCGCCTTCGGCCGCCAACACCAACCCCGTGCGCACCAGCACCACACGAATACCCAAGGCTTGGGCACGCTGAGCGGTTTCTTCCCAGGCAATGCACAAGTGGGACGCGAAATCGTCATTGACCGGCGGCGATTCCTCGGTCAATTCACGCTCACCACCGTCGCCATACCAGCCCACAGCAGACCCGGAGATCAGCACCGAAGGTTTGTGTTCGAGGCTTTCGAGCCAGACTAAAAGCGTTTCAGTGAGCGTGACCCGACTGCTCCACAACTGCGCCTTGCGCTTGCGTGTCCAGCGGCCGCCGGCAATCGGCGCCCCGGCCAGATTGACCACGACGTCTACTGGCTCGTGGCTTAACTCAACCAGGTGCTCGATGCCCCGAACGCCCGCCCCGCACAGTGCTTGCACGCGTTCAGGCTGGCGGCTCCACACACTCAGGCGATGACCTTGCGCCAGCCAGTGACGACACAGTTGGCGGCCTATCAAGCCTGTACCGCCGGTCAGCAATATGTGCATGGGGTGAACCTCCCGAGGAGTTTTATGCAGAGCACTGGTCTATTTTTAAAAGAAGGCTCATGAATGGGCCATTGACCTTATAAAGAATAGGTCAGTCTGACTCGGCAGGCGCACTAAAACCTATACCAAAAAATAAATTTGTACAGGTATTATAGAAAACGAAGTCTGTGCAAACAGGGGAACGAGACCAATATGACTGTACCCATTGCGATCATCGGAGCCGGCATTGCCGGACTCTCAGCCGCCAACGCGCTGCACAAGGCCGGTTACGCGGTTCATCTTTTTGATAAAAGTCGAGGCAGCGGCGGGCGCATGTCGAGCAAGCGCAGCGATGCCGGCTCGCTGGATCTGGGTGCACAGTATTTCACTGCCCGTGACCGTCGATTTGTCGATGAAGTCCAGCAGTGGCAAGCCCATGGCTGGGCCGCAGAATGGTCGCCGCATTTGTACAACCACAAAAACGGCCAACTGACGCCCTCGCCCGACGAGCAAACCCGCTGGGTCGGCGCACCGCGCATGAGCGCCATTACTCGCGGGATGCTCGGGCGCCTGACGGTGAACTTTTCGTGCCGGATTACCGATTTGATCCACGGCGAAAAACACTGGCACTTGCTCGACTCGGACGAATACACCCATGGCCCCTTTAGCCATGTGATTGTTGCCACCCCTGCTCCGCAGGCAATCGCCCTGCTGGCCGCAGCGCCTAAACTGGCCACCACTGTGGCCGGGGTCAAAATGGACCCTACCTGGGCCGTCGCCCTGGCTTTCGAGACACCGCTCGACACCCCGATGGAGGGCTGCTTTGTACAAGACAGCCCGCTCGACTGGCTGGCCCGTAACCGCAGCAAGCCCGGCCGCGAAGACACCCCGGACACCTGGGTTTTGCACGCGACCAGCGCCTGGAGCAAACAGAACCTCGACCTGCCCAAAGAGGCCGTGATCGAACACTTGCACGGCGCCTTTGCGGAGCTGATCCACTGCACCATGCCCGCGCCGGTCTTCACCCTGGCCCACCGCTGGCTCTACGCCCGGCCGTCATCTGCCCATGAGTGGGGCGCCCTGGCCGATGCTGACCTAGGACTCTATGCCTGCGGCGACTGGTGCTTGTCTGGCCGGGTCGAAGGGGCCTGGCTCAGCGGCCAGGAAGCCGCCCGCCGATTGATCGAGCACTTGTCGTGAATCGCATTAATCCACGCAAACTGCTGCTGTCCAAATGGACGGCAGCCCAGCCCAAACACCGCGAAAAACACTTTCTGGTCACCCAATTGTTCTGCGACGAAGAAGGCACCGTGCTGGAAGTCGAGCTTCAGGCCGTGCTCACCCAGCGCAACCAGCGCCTGCCATGGCAACATTTGCAAGCGGCGGATGAGTGGAAGCTGGGCTGGCTGTAACTGACCCGCCTGAACCTCAAATACCTGTACAAGATATTTGACTTGTACAAGCCTGCGCTTATGATGAAACCAAGTTGTACATCGCTTAAAAGATGTACAAGTATTTCTTGGAGGTTCGTCACATGGTCAGCACTGCTTCTTGCCAGCACAAACCAAAAATTGCCATCAGTGCCTGCTTGCTGGGCGCAGAGGTTCGCTTCAATGGTGGGCACAAGGAATCGCGGCTGTGCAGTCAGACCCTGAGCGAGCATTTTGAATTTGTACCGCTATGCCCCGAGGTTGCCATTGGCCTGGGCACTCCCCGCCAGGCCATACGGCTGGTCGGCGACCCGGCGCAGCCACAGGCTGTCGGCAGTGTCGATAACCAACTGAACGTTACCCGGCCGTTACACGATTACGGCGTCGAAATGGCCGCGGCGCATACCGACATTTGTGGCTACATCTTTATGCAAAAGTCGCCATCGTGCGGGCTTGAGCGGGTCAAGGTGTACCAGGACGGCGGTCGCCCTGCCGAATTGAGCGGCCGTGGCATTTATGCCCAAGCGTTTTGCGCGGCGCACCCGGATTTGCCCGTGGAAGAAGACGGTCGCCTGAATGACCCGGTGCTGCGTGAAAACTTCCTGACCAGGGTGTACGCCTACAGCGACTGGCAAGCCTTGCTCAAGCAAGGCATCACGCGCCGCTCGCTCACCGAATACCACGCCCGTTACAAATATCAGCTCATGGCCAACAGCCCGGTGCAATACAAGGCGCTGGGTAACCTGCTGGGCAATCTCGGCAAGCAAGACCCGCGAGACATCGCCCCGCTCTATTTCAGCGAATTGATGAAAGCGCTGAAAAAGTGCGCCACGCGGCGCACGCACACCAACGTGCTGCAACACCTGAGCGGCTACCTCAAGCGCTCCATCAGCCCTGAAGACAAACAGGAAATGCAGCAACTGATCAGCCAGTACCTCAAGGGCATTGTGCCGCTGGTGGTGCCGCTGACCCTGCTCAAGCATCACTTCCGTCAGCACCCGGACCTTTACATCTCGCGGCAGGTCTACCTGCAACCGCACCCTGAAAACCTCAGCCTGCGTAATGCTATCTGACAATGAATGATGACCTGATCATGTCCAACACACCCGACTCGGACTACAGCAAAGCCCTGGCTGAAGGCTGGATACCGATCCGCGAAGTCGCCCGCATGACCGGTGTCAACGCCGTCACGCTGCGTGCCTGGGAGCGCCGGTACGGCCTGATCGTGCCCTTTCGTACCGCCAAAGGGCATCGCCTGTTCTCTACCGACCATGTGCTGCGTATTCGGCGCATTCTGACCTGGCTCAACCGCGGGGTTTCGGTCAGCCAGATCAAACCGCTGCTCGATTCTGCCCCCTCTTACCATGAGCCTGCCGACAATGATTGGCACGCATGGCGCCAAGCGCTGACCCTGGCGATCCGCGAACTGGCGGAACGCCGCCTTGATGACAACTTCAATCAGGTCATGTCGCTGTACCCGGCCCAACCCTTGTGCGAGCACCTGTTGATGCCGCTGATCAGCGAGCTGGAACAACACTGGCACGGCCAATTTGGCGCGCAACTGGAACGCGTATTTTTTGAGTCCTGGCTGCGCAGCAAACTGGGCGCGCGGATTTACCACAACAACCGCTCCCTCAGCGGCCCGCCAGTGCTGCTGATCAACCAGTCAGACAGGCCATTCGAGCCCCATCTATGGCTTACCGCCCTGATGGTCAGCAGCAGCCATTGCCCGGTTGAAGTGTTTGACGCCCAGATACCCGGCAGTGAGCTGGCGGTGGCGGTCGAGCGGCTCAACGCCCGCGCGGTGGTGCTGTATTCGAGCAAACCGTTGAACCTGCAACACCTGCCAAAACTGTTAAGTGCGATCACTTGCCCGGTGTTGATTGCCGGGCCCTCGGTGTCCATCCACAACGACGAATTAGCGGTATCCAGCGCTGAAAGCGCGGGTTTGTCTTTGGCAAAGGACCCCATCGAAGCCCATCAACGCCTGAGCCAACTTCGCCTCTTTTAGTGTTTTCAAGGAACAGACATGCAACTTTTGTGGTTACGCAGCGATTTGCGCCAACATGACAACACCGCCCTGAGCGCCAGTGCCGAGCGCGGCCCGACCGTGGCCGTGTACCTGATCAGCCCTGAGCAATGGCTGGCGCACGACGATGCGCCCTGCAAAGTCGATTTCTGGCTGCGCAACCTGCGCACCTTGAGCGACAGCCTGCAACGGTTGAACATCCCGCTGCTTATCCGCACCGCCGACACCTGGGATCAGGCCCCCGCCGTGCTGCTTGAGTTGTGCCAGCAATTGGGCATTGATGACGTGCACGTCAACGAGGAATACGGCATCCACGAAACCCGTCGCGACCAGGCTGTTGCCGACGCACTTAAGGCCCAAGGCATCGGCTTTCACAGCTATCTGGACCAGCTACTGTTTGCGCCCGGCAGCCTACTGACGCAGTCCGGCTCGTATTTTAAGGTGTTCACCCAGTTCCGTCGGCTCTGCTACAACCGCCTGCACATGGCCCTGCCGAAAACCGTCGCGGCGCCCAAAGCGCAAGCGGCCCTGCTGATCAAACGCGATAGCGTGCCGCAGGCCATCTCCGGCTTTGAAACACCGCCCCAGGCTCTGCGTGATCTCTGGCCCGCCGGTGAAGATGAAGCCCATGAGCGTTTGGCGCGCTTTACCAGTGAACAAATTCACTATTACCAGGACGAGCGCGATTTACCCGCCAAGCCGGGCACCAGCCAGCTGTCCACTTATTTGGCCGCAGGCGTTCTTTCGCCTCGCCAGTGCTTGCATGCGGCGCTGGGCAGCAACAACGGTGAGTTCGAAAGCGGCAGCCCTGGCGTCTTCACCTGGGTTAACGAACTGCTCTGGCGCGAGTTCTACAAACATGTGCTGGTGGGCTTCCCGCGTGTCTCACGGCACCGCGCCTTCAAACCAGAAACCGAATATTTGCCTTGGCGTAACGCCCCGGACGAACTGGCCGCCTGGCAAGAAGGCCGTACCGGCGTGCCGATTGTCGACGCGGCGATCCGCCAACTGCTGGCCACCGGCTGGATGCACAACCGCCTGCGCATGGTGGTGGCGATGTTCCTGACCAAAAACCTGTTGATCGACTGGCGCGAAGGCGAGCGTTTTTTCATGCGTCATTTGATTGATGGCGACCTCGCGGCCAACAACGGCGGCTGGCAGTGGAGCGCGTCAACCGGTACAGACTCCGTTCCGTATTTCAGAATTTTCAACCCGTTAAGCCAGTCCGAGCGCTTCGATTCTGAAGGGCAATTCATCAAGCACTGGTTGCCCGAGCTCGCTGCACTGAATAAAAAAGAAGTGCACAACCCGGCGTCTGCTGGCGGCCTGTTTGGTGTAGCCAATTACCCTGCGCCCATTGTCGATCTGAAGAAAAGCCGAGAACGCGCCCTCAGCGCCTTCAAAAGCCTGCCTTCACGACAACTTCTCGAGGTGGAACATGATTGAAGGTCGTCGCATCTGGTTAACCGGCGCCAGCAGCGGTATTGGCGCGCACATGGCAAAAGAGCTGCTGCAACGCGGCGCTCACCTTGCCTTGACCGCCCGTACCCTGGGCCCGCTGGTGGCGTTGTCTGAACGCTTCCCCGGCCAGGTGTTGCTGGTGCCCGGCGACCTGACCGACCATCTGCAAGTGCGTGAAATCGGCATGACCATCGCGCAAAGCTGGGGCGCCCTGGACACGGTCATCCTGAGCGCCGGGACCTGTGAATATGTCGATGTCAGCCAATTTGATGCGCGGGTGATCGAGCGCTCGGTGTGCACCAACTTGCTGGCCAGCAGTTATTGCATTGAAAGCGCGCTGCCCTTGCTGCGCGCCGGACGCTCACCGCATCTGGTGGGCGTAGTCAGTGCGGTCACGGCCTCGCCGCAGCGCCGGGCACAAGCTTTTGGTGCGGCAAAGTCGGGGCTGCGTTACTTGCTCGAATCACTGCGGGTTGATCTGGCCGACGAAGGCATTGATGTGACCTTGGTCAGCCCAGGCTTTGTCGATACGTCGCGGGCAGAAAACCCTGAGCTGTCGATACAGGGCCGCTGGCCTGCCTCTAAAGCCGCTGCGTACATCTGCCAGCAGTTGCAAAAACGGCCACGGGAGGTCGTGTTCCCGACCCGCTTGCTAAAACTGCTCAACCTGCTGGCCACCCTGCCAAAACGCGTGCAGGTTGCACTGGCCAAGCGCCTGTCACGCAACCAGGGCGAGACCTCGCTCTAAGCCAGTGATTGTGCGGGTGACTGGTCAGCGGGTTCACACCTGAGCGCAGCTGTGCCTTACACTGCGCGCCTATGACCAACATCCCCCTGAACGACATTACCGAACCCGCCGTTACCTGTTCAACGTGCGCAGCCTGTTGCTGCCAACTGGAAGTGATGCTGATCACCGACACCGGTGTGCCCGAGCGTTTTATCGACACCGATGACTGGGGCGGTGAGGTGATGCTCAGGCTCGATGATGGCTGGTGTGCTGCGCTGGATCGCAACACCATGATGTGCACGATCTACGAACAGCGCCCGCTGATTTGTCGAGACTTCGAGATGGGCGACGTTGAATGCCTGAATGAACGCCAGGGGATTTCGACGGCGTACGTGTAGGAGCGAGCGTCTTTTTAAGATCAAAAGATCGCGAGGCGAGCTCGCTCCTACAGGGGTGGTTACAGCGGGAGGGTGTAGTGCAGCGAGTAGCTTTCTACGCCGTCGTTGGTGCTGGATAACCCGGCATTGGAGTAGTGAGTCGCGCGAATGCCGACTTCATGCCCACCGGCAAAGCGCAGGCCAAAGCCCAGGCGGTCTTCAAACTGGAACGCCGTGCCCAATTTGTTGCGCTCGACCTCGGTGTGGCCAAACACCGCCACGCCGATACCGGCTTCCAGGTAAGGCTTGACCGTTTCACCCGCAAATTCGTACACAAAGACAGGCGAGAACGACAGGCTGTTGTTCGCCGAAGACTTGTCGCCTTCCCAGTAGGTGTAAGCGCCGCTCCAGTAACCGGTCAAACGACCGACGTCACTTTGCAGCCAGCTTTTGTCCCAATTTGAATTCAAGCCCAGACGATAGGTCATCGTTGACTCACTGGTGTGCCCCACACCGAATTCAATGCCGGCCGCTTGTGCCGTATAGCTATACCCCAGAGCGGCCGTTGCCAGCGCCACCAAGCCAATCAAACGTTTCATATGAAAATCCTATTTTCGTATGCCGATCTTAATTTTTATGTACCTCATCAAACCGATGAGTATGAATCTCCAGCCCCTGAGAAAGTTCAACGACTCAAATGCTCTTCATGTTTTCTTACAGATCGAAGCTTCGCACAAGACCAGATTTATTCCACAACACATGAAGGATATTTCTTAGAGATTCGGGGGACTCGCTGGTCCATAGCTGTGTTTCCCGCGCAGGACCGCTCGCCAACAGGCCGCGCTCGTCCAATAAGCGTTGCAGTTGGCGGGCCACGGCGGCGCCGGTGTCGATCAAGACGATCGACGGTGGGAGCATTTGGCTGAGCAAAGGCTTGAGAAAGGGGTAATGCGTGCAGCCCAGAATAATGGTGTCGCAGCCGGCGGCCAGCAGCGGCTCGACATAGCCGCGCAGCATCGTGCGCAAGGCCTCGCTGCTCAGATCGCCGGTTTCGATCAATTCCACCAGGCCGGGGCACGGCTGGGTGATGACCTTTACGGTGCTGGCGAAGCGGTCGAGCAAGGCGGCGAACTTGGCACTCTGCAAGGTGCCGGTGGTGGCGAGCACGCCGACCACGCCACTGCGGGTCGCTGCCGCAGCGGGTTTTACCGCAGGCTCCATGCCGACCATGGGCCAGTCGGGGTAGCGCTGACGCAAATCCGCCACGGCCGCCACGGTCGCTGTGTTGCACGCCAGCACCAGAGCTTTGGCCCCTTCGCGCTGAAAGAACTCAGCCATGATTGCGCAGCGCTCACGAATGAACTCGGGGCTTTTTTCGCCGTAGGGAATATGCCCGCAGTCGCCGACATAGAGCAGCGATTCGTTGGGCAACAATTGGTTGATCTCACGCAACACCGACAAACCGCCGACGCCGGAATCGAACACACCAATCGGCGCTTCACTCATGGCCAGCCCCGCACACGCTACAGGCCGGATCGCGCTTGACCCGCAACTCGCGAAAGCGCGTGGTCACGGCGTCAATCAATAACAGGCGCCCCACCAGTGGCTCGCCAAAACCGGCCAGCAGCTTGAGTGCCTCCAGCGCTTGCAGGCTGCCGACCAGCCCCACCAGTGGGCCGATGACGCCGGCTTCGCTGCAGGTCAGCTCTTCGTCGCTGCCGTGCCCATATAAACAGTGGTAACACGGGCTCGCGGGCTGGCGCGGGTCAAAAACCGATAATTGCCCCTCAAGGCGAATCGCCGCACCGCTAACCAGTGGCTTGCGCGCCGCGACACAGGCGCGGTTGACGGCCTCGCGGGTGCCAAAGTTGTCACAGCAATCGAGCACCACGTCCACCGCGGACACGGCCTCGGCCAGCGAGTCGGCATCCAGTGCCGAGCGATGGGCAACCAGTTTGATGTGCGGGTTAAGCAGACGAAGACGGCGCATGGCCGAGTCGACCTTGCTTTCGCCGACATTGGCGCTGTCGTGGATGATCTGGCGTTGCAGGTTGGTCACGTCGACGCTGTCGAAGTCAGCCACGTGCAACTCACCCACCCCCGCTGCCGCCAAGTACAGCGCCACCGGCGAACCCAGCCCGCCCAGACCGACAATCAGCGCACGGCTGTTTTTCAGCTTGAGCTGGCCGTCGATGTCGACCTGTTGCAACAGGATCTGTCGGCTATAGCGCAACAGCTCCTCATCGGTCAGCACGGCAGGCGGCCCAGGGTAATGCGTTCGTGGGCGCCCAGGTCTTTGCGGCTTTCTACCTGTTCAAAGCCCGCGCCTTGCAGCAGCTCACGAACCGCAGCCGCTTGGTCGTAGCCGTGCTCAAGCATCAACCAGCCACCGGCATTTAAATGCAACGGAGCTTGGGCAATGATGTGGCGAATGTCATCCAGCCCGTCAGCACCGGCCACCAGCGCACTTTCAGGCTCGAAGCGCACGTCACCTTCGGCCAGGTGCGAGTCACCTGCGGCGATGTAGGGCGGGTTGCTGATGATCAGGTCAAAGCGTTGATCGGCCAGAGCGCTGAACCAGTGGCTGTGCAGTACGCTGACGTTGGCCAGTTGCAAACGCTGGCGGTTGCGTTCGGCCAGCGCCACGGCTTCAGGCACGCGGTCGACCGCCGTCACCTGCCAGGCGCCACGCTCACTGGCCAACGCGAGGGCAATCGCCCCGCTGCCGGTGCCCAGGTCCAGCACTTTGGCCGGGGTCTGGGGCAGCAACGCCAATGCCGTTTCGACCAGCAGCTCGGTGTCCGGGCGCGGGATCAAGGTGTGCGGCGCGACTTCCAGGTCGAGCTTCCAAAACCCTTGCTGGCCCAAAATATAGGCCACCGGTTCACCTTGGCGACGGCGCTGCAAGAAGTCTGAAAAGGTCGACGCGGCTTCGCTGCTGACGATTTTTTCTGGCCACGTGTGCAGGTAACTGCGTGGTTTGCCCAGCGCGGCCGCCAGCAACAGCTCCGCATCAAGACGGGCGGTGGGCGAGTCGGGCAATTCAGCGGCACGTAACAAACTGGCAATAATGGTCATTTATTCACCCAGGGCTGTCAGTTGGTCAGCCTGATATTCCGCTAACAATGGCTCAATAACGGCATCAACACCGCCGGCCAATACTTCATCCAGTGAATACAAGGTCAAGTTGACGCGATGGTCTGTGACACGGCCTTGCGCGAAGTTGTAGGTGCGAATGCGCTCGGAACGGTCGCCCGAACCCACCAGCAATTTACGCTCGCTGGCGATCGCGTTGGCCGCGGCGCTGGTTTGCTGGTCATTCAATTTAGCTGAAAGCCAGGACATCGCCCGTGCCCGGTTTTTATGCTGGGAACGCTCTTCCTGACACTCGACCACAATGCCGGTCGGCAAGTGCGTGATACGAATGGCCGAGTCGGTTTTGTTAACGTGCTGACCACCCGCCCCCGAGGAACGGTAGGTGTCGACGCGCAAGTCGGCCGGGTTGATCTCGATCGCTTCTTGCTCGTCGGGCTCAGGCAAAACGGCAACGGTACAGGCCGACGTATGGATACGGCCCTGGGATTCGGTGGCCGGTACACGCTGTACGCGGTGGGCGCCGGACTCGAACTTCAGCTTGCCGTAGACATTGTCGCCTTCGACCCGGGCGATGACTTCTTTATAGCCACCATGTTCGCCAATGCTTTCCGACAGGATCTCGACCCGCCAGCCACGACGCTCGGCGTAACGCGAGTACATGCGAAACAGGTCGCCAGCAAAAATGGCCGCTTCATCACCGCCGGTGCCCGCTCGAATTTCGAGGAAGACGTTGCGCCCGTCGTTCGGATCTTTAGGCAAGAGCATGCGTTGCAAGTCTTTTTCCAGCCCGATGAGCTGTTCTTTGGCTTCGCGGACTTCTTCTACCGCCATTTCGCGCATGTCAGGGTCGTTGTCCTTGAGCAGCGCCTGGGCACCTTCGAGGTCGTCCTGCACCTTGAGCCACTTAACGTAGGCGGCAACAATGGGCTCAACCTCCGCGTACTCCTTGGAGTAGGCGCGGAACTTGGTTTGATCAGAAATGACCTCGCCATCGCCAAGCAAGGCGGTCAATTCTTCAAATCGATCCCGGAGGATGTCCAGCTTATTAAGCAGTGACGCTTTCATTACAGTTTTTTATCCGCAGAGCTATCCGATGAGCCCTCACCGAGGGCAAAAAGTTCTTGGGCCATGGCCAGCGCATCGAGGCGGCCTTCGGCGGAAAGCTTTTTAAGCTGCACGCTGGGGGCGTGAAGCAGTTTATTGGTTAAACCACGCGCCAGTTGCACCAACACGTCTTGCGGATTGCTGCCATTGGCCATCATCCGCAGGGCTTTTTGCAATTCCTCATCGCGCAGGCGCTCGCCTTGCTGGCGATAGGCTTTAAGCACATCAACCGCCGCCAGCTCACGCAAACGCACCATGAAATCTTCGGCGCCGATGCTCACCAGCTCTTCAGCGGCCTGGGCCGCGCCCTGACGGCTCTTAAGGTTTTCTGCGACCACTTCGTGCAAATCGTCGACGGTGTAGAGGTAAACGTCGTCCAACTCGCCGACTTCTGGCTCGATATCCCGTGGAACGGCAATGTCGACCATGAAAATAGGCTTGTGCTTGCGCAGCTTCAAGGCACTTTCAACAGCACCCTTGCCCAGAATCGGCAATTGGCTGGCGGTCGAGCTGATCACGATATCGCTGTGCACCAGCTCTTGTGGAATGTCCGACAACAACACGGCATGTGCGCCGAACTGCTCGGCCAGGGTACTGGCCCGCTCCAAGGTACGGTTAGCCACCACGATGCGTTTAACCCCCAGATCATGCAGGTGCCGGGCGACCAGGGTGATGGTCTCGCCCGCCCCGATCAGCAGTGCCTGACTGCGCTGCAAGTCGCTGAAAATCTGCTTGGCCAGGCTCACCGCAGCAAAGGCCACCGACACCGGGTTTTCACCAATCGCCGTGTCGGTGCGCACTTGCTTGGCCGAGTTGAACGTGGCCTGGAACAGACGCCCCAATAGCGGCCCGACAGTACCCGCCTCACGCGCCACGGCGTAGGCAGATTTCATCTGGCCGAGAATTTGCGGCTCGCCCAACACCAGCGAATCGAGCCCCGAAGCCACACGCATCATGTGACGAACGGCCGCATCATCTTCATGGATGTAGGCACACGCCCGCAGCTCTTCGTAGTTCAGATCGTGATATTCGGCCAGCCATTTCAGCACGGCTTCGGCACCGAGCTGGTCTTGTTCGAGATAAAGCTCACTGCGATTGCAGGTCGAGAGGA
Source organism: Pseudomonas sp. FSL R10-1350 (assembly GCF_009600525.1). NCBI lineage: Bacteria > Pseudomonadati > Pseudomonadota > Gammaproteobacteria > Pseudomonadales > Pseudomonadaceae > Pseudomonas > Pseudomonas sp. FSL R10-1350. The sequence continues at coordinate 32,753 of NZ_WIVR01000028.1, read as the reverse complement.
TCGCAGCTTCGCGACTGTCGGTGAGGCGGCAGAGTTGCTGCAAGGCTTCAACCAACTGCTCTGGAGTAAATGCCACGCGCTCGCGGACGTCTACTGAAGCAGTCTTGTGGTTAATACCGAGTGCGAGGAAGGCCATTCAATATCGCTGATGGTGACGAGAAGCCGACAATTGTCCTACTTCGTCTGATTCAGAACAACCATTGCTGACTATTGTCTCTATAGTTAACGTCTGTTGAACTCATCTTCCCTCGCATCATCAGAGCCTTATATCGCTTCTATCGATAGTCGCACCTGTTATGGTTTGCACCATCGCATGTGTCATGATGCCCAGACCGCAGGTAAGTCGCCTTTCTCTTATATGAATAGATCCTCCGCGTTGCTCCTTGCTCTCGTCGTTCTCAGTGGCTGCCAGTCTCTGGCCCCCACGTCCCCGGATGCTTCGTCCGCGGCAGAAGACGTTACCACCGTCCCGGAAAAGCCCACGGTTTATGGCTCGTTCAGCGAAGACACGCTGTACAGCCTGCTGAGCGCGGAGTTGGCCGGCCAACGCAATCGCCTGGATATCGCCCTCGATAACTACGTGACGCAGGCGATCAACACCCAGGATCCGGGCGTCGCCGAGCGTGCGTTTCGCATCGCCGAATACCTGGGCGCCGATCAGGCAGCCCTCGACACGGTGCTGATCTGGGCCAGAAACGCACCGGATGATCTGGATGCGCAACGCGCTGCGGCCATTCAACTGGCACGCAGCGGTCGCTACGACGATTCCATGGCCTACATGGAAAAAGTCCTGCAGGCCAAAGGCGACACGCACTTCGACTTTTTAGCCTTGTCGGCCCTCGAAACAGACCCCGAGACTCGTGCCGGGCTGCAAAAAAACTTTGATCGGCTGCTGGTCAGGCACCCGGACAACGATCAACTGATCTTCGGCAAAGCCTTGCTGATGCAACAGGACGATGACGCGGCCGGCGCCTTGAAACTGCTGGAGCAGCATCCGCCGCAAGACGGTGAAATCGCCCCGATTCTGCTGCGCGCCCGCCTGCTGCAAAGCCTTAACCGTGGCGATGAAGCCTTGCCGCTGCTGCAAAAAACCATGCGCGACAACCCGGACGACAAACGGTTGGGCCTGACTTATGCACGTACGCTGGTCGAGCAAAACCGCATCGATCAGGCAAAAGTGCAATTCGCCAGCCTGGTTCAGCAGTACCCGGAAGACGACGAACTGCGTTTCTCCCTGGCGCTGGTGTGCCTTGAGCTTAAGTCCTGGGACGAAGCCGAAGGCTATCTGCAAGAACTGATCGACCGCGACAGTCATGTCGACTCGGCACACTTGAACCTGGGCCGTATTGCGGAAGAACGTAATGACCCGCAAGGCGCGCTGATTCAATACGCGTTGGTAGAGCCAGGTAATGATTATTTGCCTGCACAATTGCGCCAGGCAGACATTTTGATCAATCACGGCCGCGGCGCCGAAGCTTCGCAAAAACTGGCGGCTGCCCGTGACGCCCAGCCGGACTACGCGATTCAGCTGTACCTGATCGAAGCCGAAACCCTGTCGGCGAACAATAAGACCGATCGCGCCTGGGCCGTTTTGCAACAAGCCGTCAAGCAATACCCCGACGACCTGAACCTGCTGTACTCACGCGCCATGCTGGCCGAAAAACGTAACGACCTCCCGCAAATGGAGGCCGATTTGCGCGCCATTATCCAGCGTGAACCTGACAACGCCATGGCCTTGAACGCGCTGGGTTACACCCTTGCGGACCGCACCACCCGCTACGCCGAAGCCAAAACATACATCCAGCAAGCTTACGATTTGAACCCGGAAGACCCGGCCGTGCTCGACAGCCTGGGATGGGTGAACTTCCGCCTGGGTAATTTGCCTGAAGCAGAACGTTTGCTGCGCCAGGCGCTGGAGCGCTTCCCCGATCAAGAAGTGGCCGCGCATTTAGGTGAAGTGTTGTGGGTGAGTGGCCAGCAGCGTGAAGCCAAAAAACTCTGGGGGCAGTTCCTCAAGGACAACCCAGACAGCCCTATTCTGCGCAAAACCGTCTTGCGCCTGACCGGATCCGAGACTCCTTAAATCATGTTTTTTCGTCATGTACGCCATCTCATTGCCTTTGGCCTGATCGCCCTGCTCGCCGGTTGCGCGGGCTTCGGCGCTCGTGAATCGGTCGAAGGTCACGGCAGCCCTGCCCTGTGGTCGCAGCATAAACAGCAGCTGAGCGCACTCGATGGCTGGCAAATCAACGGCAAGGTCGGCATTCGTGCCCCTAAAGATTCGGGCAGCGCGACACTGTTTTGGCTGCAACGCCAGGACTACTACGACATTCGCCTGTCGGGCCCGCTGGGCCGAGGCGCTGCCCGCCTGACCGGCCGCCCGGGCAATGTCAGCCTTGAGGTCGCCAACCAGGGCCGCTATGAAGCCACCACCCCGGAACAATTGCTCGGCGAGCAGTTGGGCTGGAGCTTGCCGGTGTCGCATTTGGTCTGGTGGGTTCGCGGGCTGCCCGCGCCCGACAGCAAAAGCCGCGTGACCCTGAACGCCGACAGCCGCCTTGCCAGCCTGGAACAGGATGGCTGGCAGATCGAATACCTGAGCTACATCGAACAAAATGGTTTTTGGTTGCCGGAGCGGGTCAAACTGCACGGCACGGATCTGGACGTCACGCTGGTCGTGAAAGATTGGCAACCGCGTCAGTTGGGACAATAAGATGCAAAAAGAGGCACTGGTTTTGCCCTCCCCGGCAAAACTGAATTTGATGCTGCACATTTTGGGTCGTCGCGCAGACGGCTACCACGAACTGCAAACCCTGTTTCAATTCCTCGATTACGGCGATGAAATGACCTTCGCCGTACGCGACGACGGGGTTATTTTCCTGCACACCGAGTTTGCCGGTGTGGCGCACGACGACAACCTGATCGTCAAAGCGGCGAAAAAACTGCAACAACAGTCCAACAGCCCGCTGGGCATCGATATCTGGATCAAAAAGATATTGCCCATGGGCGGCGGCATTGGCGGCGGCAGTTCAAATGCGGCCACCACCTTGCTGGGCCTCAACCATCTCTGGCAATTGAACTGGACTGAAGACCAGTTGGCAGCACTGGGCCTGAGCCTGGGAGCCGATGTTCCGGTTTTCGTCCGTGGGCACGCCGCTTTCGCAGAAGGCGTAGGCGAAATTCTTACCCCTGTAGACCCGGAAGAGCCCTGGTACGTCGTACTTGTGCCGCAAGTCTCTGTCAGCACAGCAGAAATATTTTCAGATCCTTTGTTGACACGTGACTCTTTGCCCATTAAAGTGCGCCCCGTTCCCAAGGGAAACAGCCGAAACGACTGCGAAGCAGTGGTGAAGGAGCGTTATCCAGAAGTACGTAACGCTTTGAATTTGTTAGGTAAATATACCGAAGCAAAATTAACTGGAACTGGAAGTTGTATATTTGGGGCCTTCCCAAACGAAGCAAGTGCTGATAAAGTGCTGCACCTTCTTACAGAGACCCTTACAGGGTTTGTAGCAAAAGGAAGCAACGTTTCGATGTTGCATCGAACGCTACAAGATCTGTAAACGGAAACGGGTACACGGTACTCGTAGCAACAGATACAGGGGCGTCGCCAAGCGGTAAGGCAGCAGGTTTTGATCCTGCCATGCGTTGGTTCGAATCCAGCCGCCCCTGCCATTTCTTATACTCATCCAGGTTACCCTCAGCCTTCAGGTACTGCGCGTGTCCAAGATGATGGTCTTTACGGGGAACGCTAACCCCGATCTGGCTCGGCGTGTCGTACGTCAGCTGCATATCCCTCTCGGTGACATTTCTGTCGGCAAGTTTTCCGACGGCGAGATTACCGCTGAGATCAATGAAAATGTTCGCGGTAAAGACGTTTTCATTATTCAGCCGACTTGTGCTCCGACCAACGATAACCTGATGGAACTCGTCGTGATGGCTGATGCCTTCCGCCGTTCCTCAGCAACTCGTATTACTGCTGTTATTCCTTACTTTGGTTATGCCCGTCAGGATCGCCGTCCGCGTTCCGCACGTGTGGCTATCAGCGCAAAAGTTGTTGCTGACATGCTTACCGTAGTCGGCATCGACCGTGTTCTCACGGTTGATTTGCATGCTGACCAAATTCAGGGTTTCTTCGATATTCCTGTAGATAACATCTACGGCTCCCCAGTATTGGTGGATGACATCGAAGATCAGCGCTTTGAGAACCTCATGATTGTGTCCCCGGATATCGGCGGCGTCGTGCGTGCACGTGCTGTTGCCAAATCCTTGGGCGTGGATCTGGGGATCATCGACAAACGCCGTGAGAAAGCCAATCACTCCGAAGTGATGCATATCATTGGTGATGTCGAAGGGCGTACCTGTATTTTGGTTGACGACATGGTCGATACCGCCGGCACTCTGTGCCACGCGGCTAAAGCCTTGAAAGAGCATGGCGCTGCCAAAGTGTTCGCCTACTGCACACACCCTGTGCTGTCGGGTCGGGCAATCGAGAATATCGAGAACTCTGTGCTGGATGAGCTGGTGGTGACTAACACCATCCCGCTGTCCGCCGCCGCACAAGCCTGTTCGCGTATCCGTCAACTGGATATCGCACCGGTTGTGGCTGAAGCGGTTCGCCGCATCAGCAACGAAGAATCGATCAGCGCGATGTTCAGATAAGGGCCCTGCCCTGCTCTGACATCCGTTGACGAAAAGCGCCCCGCCCCAACAGCCTGTTGGGGCGGGGCTTTTTTGCCCATACCGTCCATAGCGCTGGTCGCAAACGCTAGGGCGGGTGTGGATATTTTGGAGATACAACATGAACGATTTTACTCTGAATGCTGAAGTGCGTTCCGACCTGGGGAAAGGTGCGAGCCGCCGCCTGCGTCGTCTCGCAAGCCTGGTTCCAGCTGTAGTTTACGGTGGCGACAAAGCCCCTGAATCCATCAGCATGCTGGCTAAAGAAGTTGCCAAACTGCTCGAAAACGAAGCTGCTTACAGCCACGTTATCGAACTGACCGTTGGTGGCGTTAAGCAAAACGTGATCATCAAAGCTCTGCAACGTCACCCGGCTAAAGGCCACGTGATGCACGCTGACTTCGTACGCGTTGTTGCTGGTCAAAAGCTGACTGCAATCGTTCCAGTTCACTTTGTTGGTGAAGCTGCTCCGGTTAAGAAAGGCGGCGAGATCTCGCACGTTATCGCGGAAATCGAAGTTTCCTGCCTGCCAAAAGACCTGCCTGAATTCATCGAAGTTGATCTGGCTAACGCCGAAATCGGCTCGATCATTCACCTGTCGGACATCACCGCTCCTAAAGGCGTTGAGTTCGTAGCTCTGGCACACGGTAACGACCTGGCAGTAGCCAACGTTCACGCTCCACGTGTTGCACCAGAAGCAGACGCTGAGTAATTCATTACTCTGTCGTTGGAGTTTTGAGAAACATCGCGAGCTAACACGCAGCGAGTAAAGCGGACAAGATCGCGAAGTTTACTCAGGTAAACCCGTTTTCTTGTCTGTTTTCGCCGCTACCGTTAGCGGCGATGTGATCCATAACTCTATAGAAGGGCCCTTGTCGTGACCGCCATAAAACTGATCGTTGGCCTGGGAAATCCAGGCACCGAATACGAACAGACCCGGCATAACGCAGGGGCCCTTTTTGTTGAGCGCCTCGCGGCGGCAAACGGGGTCAATCTCGTTGCCGATCGTAAATATTTTGGCCTGACCGGACGTTTTAGCCATCAGGGTCAGGATGTTCGTCTGTTGATTCCCACCACCTATATGAACCGAAGCGGCCAGGCCGTTGCGGCACTTGCCGGCTTCTACCGCATTGCGCCAGAAGCCATATTGGTGGCCCACGACGAACTCGATCTCCCACCGGGTGTTGCCAAGCTCAAGCTGGGCGGCGGCCATGGAGGTCATAACGGCTTGCGTGACATCATTGCGCAACTGGGAAACAACAATAATTTCTACCGTCTGCGGCTCGGCATTGGCCACCCAGGCGTCGCGAGCATGGTGTCCAACTTTGTTCTGGGTCGTGCGCCACGCGCCGAGCAGGAAAAACTGGACGCCAGCATCGATTTTGCCCTCGGCGTGCTGCCGGATATCCTCGCCGGTGAATGGAACCGCGCGATGAAAAACCTGCACAGCCAGAAGGCCTGACTCTTTTTCCGAGGGGAAACACCATGGGATTCAACTGCGGCATCGTCGGCCTGCCTAACGTCGGCAAGTCCACCCTGTTCAACGCCCTGACCAAATCCGGCATTGCAGCGGAGAACTTCCCCTTCTGCACGATCGAGCCGAACACCGGCATCGTGCCGATGCCCGACCCGCGTCTAGCAGCACTGGCGGAGATCGTTAAGCCGAATCGCATCCTGCCGACCACCATGGAGTTCGTTGACATCGCGGGCCTGGTAGCCGGTGCATCGAAAGGTGAAGGCCTGGGCAACAAGTTCCTGGCCAACATCCGTGAGACCGACGCTATCGCTCACGTGGTGCGCTGCTTTGAAGACGAAAACGTGATCCACGTTTCCAACACCGTCGACCCTAAGCGCGACATCGAGATCATCGACCTTGAGCTGATTTTCGCCGACCTCGACAGCTGCGAAAAGCAACTGCAAAAAGTCGCACGTAACGCCAAAGGCGGTGATAAAGAAGCCGTTGCCCAAAAAGCCCTGCTGGAACAACTGATTGCCCACTTCACCCTGGGCAAGCCAGCACGCAGCCTGATCAAGAACATGGACGCCGATGAGAAGCAAATCATCAAGGGCTTCCACCTGCTGACCACCAAGCCGGTGATGTACATCGCCAACGTGGCCGAAGACGGTTTTGAAAACAACCCGCTGCTCGACGTGGTGAAAGCCATTGCCGAAGAAGAAGGCGCGACCGTTGTGCCGGTGTGCAACAAGATCGAAGCTGAAATTGCCGAGCTTGAAGACGGCGAAGAAAAGGACATGTTCCTTGAGGCCCTGGGCCTTGAAGAGCCAGGCCTGAACCGTGTGATCCGCGCCGGTTACGAAATGCTCAACCTGCAAACCTACTTCACCGCCGGCGTTCAAGAAGTACGCGCCTGGACTGTAAAAGTAGGCGCGACCGCCCCACAAGCGGCAGGCGTGATCCACACCGACTTCGAAAAAGGCTTTATCCGTGCCGAAGTCGTCGCCTACGAAGACTTCATCCAGTACAAGGGTGAAGCGGGCGCAAAAGAAGCCGGCAAATGGCGTCTGGAAGGCAAGGACTACATCGTTAAAGACGGCGACGTCCTGCACTTCCGTTTCAACGTGTAAACCAACACACGTCTAAAAAACCGCGCCCAGGCGCGGTTTTTTTTGGCCCGGGTTTTACCCCGATAAACACCGTGACAAGCAAACAGTCTATGGTTAGTCCCAAGACCTAAAGGCTGACTGTGTAGGGAGTCGCAATGCTGTCCAAGGTGTTCTTCAACCGTTTCACCACTCCTCTTATTGAGCGAATCCAGTTTCGCTGGACCACGGCCTGGCGCGATGCCCTGGCCTCAGCCATCGCCGCTGCACTGGCGTGGATCCTCGCCAAGCACTTATTCGGCCACGAGCACCCGGTGTTTGCCGCCATCAGCGCGATTGTTTGCCTGGCGCCCGGCCTGCCCAGCCATGGCAAGCAAGCGGTTGGCTTGATGGTCGGCGTGGCCACCGGGATTATCATCGGTGAAGCCGCGCTGTGGTTGCCCGATGGCTACCCGTTGCTGCGCATCGGCTTCGCCACGTTCTCGGCCATTGCCATCGCCGCACTGTACGGCTTGGGCGCCGTTGTACCGATTCAGGCAGGCGTGTCAGCCGTTTTGATGTTGGCGGTCGGCCCGGAGAGCGCAGGTGTTGTGCGCATGCTTGATGTGGTGGTGGGCGCCGGGGTGGGTTTGATGTTCAGCCAGATCTTGCTGACACCCAACCCCATCGGGATCATTGATGACTCGGCCAAGGACTTGCTGGAAAAACTCGCCAAAGGCTTCGGCCAAAGCCTGACAGCCCTTGAAAAGAACGACGCTAAAAGCGCGCAGCACGCGGTGTTTATTTTTTCGGGTGCTCACGACAGCCTCATCACCCTTGAGAACGGCATTGCCAGCGCACGCAATACCGCACGCTGGACGTTGCGCGGCCGGTTTGCCTCGCGGGAAGTCAAAGACATAGCCAGCCGTTACGAGCGACATGCCGTGCGCTTGTACGCCAGCGCCCTGCTGTTCTCTGAGGCCTTTGCTGACGCCATGCGCAAAGAACAGGGCTCGCCACCCGCCGCGCTGCATGAACGGCTGGCCAGCGTCGCCTCAGGCTGTGCAGCGATTGCCGGCGATACGCAGCAGCCGGTGTTGGCCGCCTATGACGACCAACAGGTCGAAGCCGTGTCAGCGCCGTGGCAAATCTGCCTGCAGCATTTGAGCACCGTCGAAAGCGCGTTGCAGAGTTTTAGTGCCAGCGCGCAAAGCGATGGGAAATAAGACGCCAGGGTGACGGCTGCTTCGCAGCCGGACGTAGCCTCGCAAAGCTCGTCAACTGCTACGAGCTTTGCGTGTACCGATCAGTTCTTTTTGGTGCGCGGCAAAAAGATCGCCAGCACGCCAAACAGTGGCAGGTACGAGCACAGCTTGTAGACGTATTCGATACCGTGAATGTCGGCCAGATGCCCCAGCAACGCCGCACCAATCCCGCCAAAGCCGAACATCAAGCCAAAGAAGATACCGGCAATCATGCCCACGTTGCCCGGCACCAATTCCTGGGCATACACCACAATCGCCGAGAACGCCGACGCCAGGATAAAACCGATGACCACGCTGAGGACGCTGGTCCAGAACAGATCCGCATACGGCAGCAGCAACGTGAACGGCGCGACACCCAGAATCGAGAACCAGATCACCGCCTTACGCCCGATGCGGTCGCCAATCGGGCCACCAAAGAACGTCCCCGCGGCTACCGCCCCCAAGAACAAAAACAGGTACATCTGCGAGTTGGCGATGGAGACGTCGAACTTCTGAATCAGGAAGAAGGTGTAATAGCTGGTGAGGCTGGCCATATAGAAATATTTGGAGAACACCAGCAGCCCCAACACCACCAGTGCGCTCAGCACACGCCGCTTGGACAAACCGTGCGTGGCCTTCTGCCCGGCCTTGAGCTTGAACAGGCTCAAGTGCGTGCGGTACCAGCGGCTGATCACATACAGCAGGCCTACCGCAAACAGCGCAAACAACCCGAACCAGGCCACGTTGCCCTGACCATAGGGGATGATGATGGCGGCGGCCAGCAACGGCCCGAACGCCGACCCAGCGTTACCGCCCACCTGAAACGTCGACTGGGCAAACCCGTAACGCCCGCCCGACGCCAGCCGCGCCACCCGCGAGGCCTCAGGGTGAAAAGTCGACGAGCCCACCCCGACCAACGCGGCGGCCAGCAAAATCAGTGGGAAACTGCCGACCTGAGACAACATCAAAATCCCGATCAGCGTACACGCCATGCCGCACGGCAATAACAGCGGGTTGGGATGACGGTCTGTGTAATAACCCACCCACGGCTGCAACAGCGACGCGGTAAGTTGAAAAGTCAGGGTAATCAGACCGATCTGCGTGAAGGTCAGATCGTATTTGTCCTTGAGCAACGGATAGATCGACGGCAGCACCGCCTGGATCAAGTCATTGATCAAATGCGCCAGCGCCACGGCCCCGATAATGCGCAGGACTAACGGGCTGGCTTGAGGCATTTGGAGGTCTGGCGTTGTTTTTATTGGAGTGTCGCTAATAGCCATAAGGGTTTCCAGGCAACAGATGAATGCACGTGCAAGTGCCCCAATGTGCCATTTTTTAACAAGCCAGTGCCATCCGAACCCCGAGAAACCTTAAGCGTTTGATAGCGCAGAGAAAATTTTCAGATATTTGCTTGACACACCCCCCTTACGAGGGAATAATGCGCGCCATCGGCTACATAGCTCAGTTGGTTAGAGCATAGCATTCATAATGCTGGGGTCCGGGGTTCAAGTCCCTGTGTAGCCACCAAACACCGGTTTCACCACATCGCAAGATGAAATGAAACCAACGAGAAAGCCCGCCTAGTGCGGGCTTTTTTGTGCCTGTCGATAAATAGCCTGTAGTCGCTGACGAGGAACGAAGGCTGCGATGGGTTGCGCAGCGACCCGCTTTTGAAGGGCTTGCGGCCCTTATCGCAGCCTGCGGCAGCGACTACAGAGGTTGCTAATCAGCCATTTCGTACGACGCTTCCCTTTCAATCCGCTGAAACATCCTAGAAACTTCCGTTCGCTTGTGCCTGATCATTTCGGGGAATAGTCTCGACCCATCGCTGCAAAACAGCGGTCGGGTTTAGTCGCCCGTGTTCCCTAGGCGCAAGACGCCACCTCCGCGAGGCGCTTTTTCTTGGCCTGCGTTTTATGGTGGCCGTGCGCAGGGCGCCCATGTGGCGCGCCGGGTTCCTAGGTGACCGGTCGACTAACCTGCGCATGGCTGCCACCCATTCGTTTAGTCGCGACAAGTGACAGCTCCTTAAACACCCTAGGAGTTGTAACAATGAAAAAGCTGGTTCCTGATCCACCCGCCCTCCCCCTGCAAACTGCTGCTCAGTGCGATGCATCGTCGTTAGACCGTGCCGCCACCGATCGTGCCCTCGATTATTACCTGCACGACCATAAGCCTCCGCGGCACGTGGATCAGGCCACGTATGCCATACCCGACAGCGTCAATTTAGAAGCGGCTTTGGCCCAAGCGTCAGACTTGTTGCGCTGCGCGGGTGCTTCGGCAAGTGAGGCGGGGAATGACTTGAGCGGGCATTCGCGTAGTTTGGTGTTGTCCTGCATGCACCTGGTGGAGCTGGCCAAGGCGTATGTGGATAAATCGCTGGATGGTTTGACGACGCACTAAAGCAGCACGCGCCTGAGTGCAAGCAGGCGCGTCATGGTCGATACAAGGCTATGCCTATCGAGTCGGGTACAACGCGCCCTCAATCATCTTGAGCACAACCCGGTGCAATCGCTTCAAAAATGCCTCAACCGCACTGGCCGACTCTGGATTCAAAGGCTCATGCAACAGGGTTACTTCACACACACCGCACGCCGCAGCCAGATCTTGAGCCCCTACGGTGGCTAGCGAACCGTTGATTCGGTGCAGGTAACTGACCAGCTTTGAGGTGTTAGACGCTTGCAAAGCCTGCTCAGCCTGTTCCAGGTCTTCCTGCATGGTTGTCACAAACAAACGATGCATGGCTGGCGAAAGGGTTATCCAGCCTTCAAGGTCAGCCGCATGTTCATCGGGCGCCTGTTCTTGTAGTGCCTGCGGAGCCACTGCTGCGGGTTGCCGAGAATAGGCTGCCAAGGTCTGGCGTAAGGTCTCAAGGTTCAAGGGTTTGACTAGCCAGGCGTTCATCCCGACCTTGAGGCAGTGCTCGCCCTCTTCACGTAACGCATTGGCTGTCACCCCTATGATCGGTACATCCGGGTCCAACTGACGCAAGCGCTGGGTGAGTTGATACCCGTCGAGCTTGGGCATGTTGACGTCGGTGATCACCAGATCGAATTGCGCCTCTTTCCAACGCAACAGGGCTTGTTCGCCATCTTGGGCTAACGTCACCCGTACGCCCAAGGCCTCAAGCTGTTCCTTGAGGATCTCGCGGTTGACGGGGTTGTCTTCTGCAACCAACACGCTCAAGTCCATGTCTGAAACAGGCTCGGCGATGTAGGCCGGCAGTTCGCAGGTAGAGCCTTGCGCCACCTGCATCAAGGTTTTGGCAATCGCGCGGATGTCATAGGCATTGACCTCCCAACCGCGCACTGTTTTTTGCGGCAGGCTCGGCGCGGTTCCCGTGGCGATCACTCGGGCGCCCTGCCAAAGTTGCGCAGCCAATGGATCCGGCTCAACGTCGAGCAACACGGCATCACTGTCTTCAGTGCCTGCATCCGACCAGACCAAGGCTCGCGCGCCCCAACCGCCAAGCCATTCAGTCAGGCTCTGGGCAAGATCCTTAAGCGGCGCACGCACATAAACGCTCACGCCTTGCAGATTAATGTCGGTACTGTTGGCCAGCGCACCTGCCACGATGGGCAAGCGTATATGCAATGAAAAACTGCTGCCCAAGCCAGGCTCACTGACTACTCGCAAGTGGGCGCCCATCATTTCACTGAGCCGAGCGCAGATCGACAACCCCAGCCCCGCACCACCCGCCAGCTCGCTCCCCCCCACGTGAGAAAAAGGCTTGAACAGTTTCGGCAGTTCCTGCTCGCTGATGCCCATACCGGTGTCGGAGACTTGCCATTGCAGTGAGACATGGTCGCGCTCGATGTCTGTCACTTTCAGCCGCAGGACCACACGCCCAAAATCCGTGAACTTGATGGCATTGCTGAGCAAGTTGTTGATGATTTGACGGATTCGCACCGCATCACCGCACACCAGAGGCGGCAAGGAGGCGTCAGCGCAGGCGAAAATTTTCAGGCCTTTGTTGTTTGCCGAAGCGGCATAACTGCGCACCGCATCTTCAAACACATCCAGCGGGCTAAAGGGTTTCGGCTCGACCGCCATTTGCCCGGACTCGATCTTGGACACGTCCAGCACATCGCTGATGAGTTGAAACAACACCGTCGACGAACGCTGAATGGTGCGCAGGTATTCCTGCTGACGTGCATTGAGCGGGGTCATTTCCAGCAACTCGAGATTGCCGAGTACGCCATACAGAGGCGTGCGGATTTCATGACTCATGGTGGCCAGAAACAGGGTTTTAGCCTTGCTGGCCTCGTCGGCGGAGCGGCGCGCCTCCTCCATCATATTGGCGTCGTCGACATGCCGGGTGATGTCGTTGAAACCACACAGCACCACGTCTTTGCCCTTGTAACGGGTAAGCGCAAAACACACCAGAAGGTGGCGGCCGGCAACCTCAAGCTGGACCTCGCCCGGTTCACGCTTGGCATAGTCGCGCTTCAAGAGCGCGATCAATTCAGGCGTGCCCTGCCATTGCTGGGCACGCTGATTCTCCAGTAATACGATGCCCGTGCCACGCTGCACCACACACAAACCAACGGGTGCGTTGTCGAGCATGACCCGATTGAACTCTTCGCTTTCAGCCAGCGACTGGTTGGCGCGGTTTGCAGGCTCGATGATTTGCAGGCGATACCAGCGGTTGAGGCGCCAGGCAATCAACGCAAACAGCAAGACCAGCACCACAGTTCCCAACAAGGGCCACTTGGCGTAACCGAAAAAGTTCTGGTAACTGATGGTGTACAGACCGACCCAAGGATCTGAGCCCCCCGAACTCAACTTGAAGTGCAAACCGTCAGACTGAAAACTCATGCCAAACGGCAAGTCATACGCATCCAGATCATCGCCCAGCAGTACCTCGCCAGCGGGCGAAATCAGCGTCAGCTGACTCTTGCTCGGGCGCATCAACAACCGCTCAAGGTCACTGATATCACTGACATCCAGCAAAGCGGTGAGGATCACGGAGTCGTCATCTGCTGGGCCGGGCAAAAAGCGATGAGACAAACCCACACCTATAGCGCCCACGATGTATTTGCGTTTCTGGATAAGGCCGGCCGGGGCACGTACCCATAACACCTGGTTGTCATCGAGTTTGGGACCCAAGGTGACAAGCTGGTCATACAGGCGTTTGGTCACCTCAAAGAAGTTGAATTTTTGCAGCAGCGGGAACTGCCGGGCCCCATCAATACCGGGCACGGCAATGGTGAACAGGTCGGTGGGTGAAAAGACAAACACTTGGGGCGCCGTGTAATGGGAATCGGACCAATAGGCGGCAAACAGATCGGTCAACTGCACGCCAAACGAGTAAACGCCGGCCATTTGTTCAGCGCTGAACTTGTCGCGCTGGCTGACGGTAAAGGGCAGTGACTTGGCGGTATCGCGGCTCTGGAACAAACGCTCATCGGCCTGACGCATCAACTCGGTGTGTGAGCGCGGCACACTGTCTTCCAACAGATTCTCGTTATCCTGGCCATAGCTTTCGGCTGCCGTGCGCAAAAAGGCTTCATGTTCATGAATGCTTTCCATCAGCCGCGCAAAGTGAAAATCAGTCTTCTCGCCCTCCTCCTTCAACACCCGGTTAACCGCCCAATAACTCATGCTCACCAACAGCAGGGCCAGCCCGGTCAGCAGGAGCAGCAATTTATTGAGTCTGAGTGAACTCAGTGCCAAGGCACCGAGGCGTACTTTTGCTTGTTTCATGAGAGAGCCTATCAGGGGCATTGCGGCCCAAAAATATAGTGCCTACGAAAACAGGAATCGTCTGATGGGGCTCAAGCCCGGCAAATTGCATCCTATGCAACACCTGCTGCGGCGAGCCGTGAACAGGGGGGGACGATCAAAAATGGATATCACACATAATTTCTTGCAGAGGGCATCTCTCATGTTTCAAACAATCGGCAAATACACTGCGCTGTGCGGCTCCACGCTGCTGATCGCAATGGCAGCTGCCACCGTACACGCAGCTGATGGTCAAGTTGAATTCACTGGCAGCGTCAACGATAACGCCTGCACCATCAACAGCGAAAGCGTGAAAAAGTCGGTTGATATGGGCCAGGTCCGTATTGCTGACTTCCCTAACACTGTAGGCGCTGTCGCGACCTCGGGTGCTACACCGTTCTCGATCTCGCTGGAAAACTGCAGCGGTTCGACCCTGAAGAACGCTTCCATCAAGTTCAGCGGCCAACAAGCGGCATCGGACGCCACCGTACTGGGCATGGTCGGTTCTAATCAGGTATCTGGCGTAGGTATCCAGATCGCTGACGCCCGTACCGGCGACAAACTGCCTTTGAACACCGCCAGCACCGATTACGTGCTGCGCCCACAGTCCAACACGTTTGACTTTACAGCGTCCTACGTACGCCTTGTGGCTGATACCCCAGGCACCGAGGGTGCACCAGGTACCCGTGGTATCGGTACCGGTCAGGTTAACGCGCTGGCTACCTTCGACGTTACTTACAAGTAACTCATGTTTATTAACGCAAGGGCTCGTGACTAATCACGGGCTCTGGCGTTAACAAGAGGACCTCTACATGCGTTTAAAAGTTGCAGCCTTTTTGGCGTTGGCAGCAGGCTTTTGGCTGCCCCACGTTCAGGCAGGCGTCAATGTCGGCTCCACACGCGTCGTCTACCAAAGCAAGGAAAAGGAAGCCAACCTATCACTCTCAAACTCGGGCGAAGATGGCGTTCCGTATCTGGTGCAATCGTGGGTCAGCCCTTATGACAATAAGGATGACAGTGCAGATGAATTCATCATCACGCCGCCCCTGTTCCGCCTGGACGCCAAAGCTCAGAACATCCTGCGAATCATCGCCACCAACGTTAAAAGCCTGCCCACCGACAAAGAAAGCCTGTTTTTACTGAATGTCAAAGCGATCCCGGCCAAGAGTGCCGAGCAAAGCAGCCAGAACGTGCTGCAGATCGCCCTTAAGACCACCATCAAACTGTTCTACCGCCCTGCCGGCTTGCAGGGTTCTCTGCCTGAGGCTGTTGAAAAACTTCAATGGCGTGCTGAAGGCGGAAAACTGACGGTTCAAAACCCGTCGGGCTACAACGTAGTCGTCAGTGACTTGCTGATTAACAACACGGCCAGCAAAGGCATGCCCGAGGTGATCAAGCCCGGCAGCACCGTCGCCACGGCGATCGCGCTGAAAAACAGCGACACGCTGGAACTCAGCTACATCAATGAATACGGCAGCACCGTCAAAGCGGCACCTGTTACCCCTCATTGATTCGTGAATGAACAGTTGAACAGAAGGATTCCCTCATGCTGCGAGTGCGCATGTGCGCCTTCGCGCGCCGAGTAAAAAACTTAAGTACGTTAAGCCTTAGTGTTCTCGGCTTCACCGCAACTGCAGCGCATGCGGAATTCAGCTTCGACTCTTCCTTTCTCGAAATTGGTGGCGGTAACACGTCGTCCGAAGTGGCTGAGCAAGTTAAAGCCATGAGCCAGGGGCAATTGCCCGGGATTTACCGGGTTGACCTGTCAGTGGATGACCGGGTGGTTGAACAACGCGACATGAACTTTATTCGCGAGACCCCGAGCCAGGTATCTACACCTAACGGCCTGTTCCCGTGCTTTAGCCTTCAAGCCCTGACGGAGCTGGGCATTGACCCCGCGCGCCTGAAGGACGCAGAGATCAGCCCTGACAAGTGTGTGTACTTCAACCGTGAATTGACCGGCGTCACGTACGACTACGACTTCAATAAACAAAGCCTGAACCTGCAAGTGCCTCAGGCTTTTATCGGCGATGTGCCGTTCGAGACTCGCCGCAAAAACTGGAGCAACGGCGAGCAGGTTGCATTTGCCAATTACAGCTTTTCCGGCAGTAACTACGAAACCCAGACCGGCAACCGCCAATCCCAGTTCGGCAGTGTACACAGCGGCATTAATAGCGGTGCCTGGCGCTTTCGCAACTTTTCGACCTGGCAAAAAAGCACCAATGTCGAAGGCAGCTGGAAGTCCGTAGACACCTATGTCCAGCATGACCTGGGCAACCTGATGGCCATTGCCACCGTTGGTGAAAGCTCAACCGACAGCGACCTGTTTGACACGATCTCGTATCGCGGTGTGGGCATTGCGTCTGACCTGGACATGCTGCCCGATGATGCGCGCAACTTTGCCCCGGTGATCCGTGGGGTGGCCAACGGTCGCTCGCTGGTGACCTTGCGCCAGCGCGGCTATGTGATCAGTGAACAGTGGGTGCCGTCCGGACCTTTCGCCCTTAAGGGCCTGTACTCGACGTCCAGCAACGGTGACATCGAAGTGACGGTCGAAGGCCCCAATGGTGAGCGCCAGGTGTATATCCAGTCGTTCTCGTCGGTGCCGTATATGTTGCGCGAAGGCCAACAGAGCTACTCGGTCACAGCGGGGCAATTCCGCCCGGCAGACGGTGCGCTGAACTCGCAGAAACCCACCTTTGTTCAGGGTACCTACCGTCGCGGGCTGACAGAGGGCACCACGCTGTTTGGTGGCTCTATCGTCAGCGAGCAATACAAATCGGCGCTGGTGGGCTTTGCCCATGACTTCGCTGGCTTCGGCGCCATTTCGCTGGATGTGACCCATGCCATCAGTGATGACATAGGCACGGATTCCAAGACCCTGTCAGGGCAGTCGTACCGGTTTCGCTACTCCAAGTCCATCGACTTGACCGATACCAGCTTCAGCCTGGTGGGCTATCGCTACTCCACCAACGGCTATTACAGTTTTAACGAGGCCATCAGCGCACGCGCCAACAATACGCTGGTGCCGTACACAGATGAAACGCTCAGTAATAACGCTGCTTTTTCTCCCTATTTGGGCGGCCATATGAAAAGCAGCTTTACCGCCAACGTATCGCAACAACTGGGCAACTATGGCGGCATGTACGCCAACCTGACCAAAACCGATTACTGGAACAGGGCCCAAAGCAATACGTCCATTCAAGTGGGCTACAGCTTCAGTGTCGGCAGTGCTTCGTACAACGTAGGCCTGGCCCAGAACAGCGGCACCGGCGATGACATCCGCAGCGTGTCACTGAGCGTCAGTCTACCGCTGGGTAACCCCGGCAGCAGCAGCCGTGTCGGCCTGAGTACCAACCAGGACACGGCCGGTAATGCGTCGCGTAACGCGACATTCAGCGGCAATCAATTTCAGAACGACGCGCTGTCTTACACCTTGGGTATTAACCAGCAGATCAGCGATGAAGATCGCGTGCTGGGCAGTTCGATCGCGGCCCGTTACAACGCCGCCAATGCCATATGGCACGGCTCATACAACAGGGATCAAAACACCCGTCAGATGGACTACGGCGTGGAAGGCGGCGTCGTTGCCACTCGCGAAACCCTGATGTTCACCCAGCCATTGGGCGAAACCAACATCATCGTGGCCACGCCGGGGGCCGCCAATGTCGGTGTGTTGACCAAAAGCGGGATCAAGACCAACAGCAGTGGCTACACGATTATTCCGTCAGCCCAGCCGTACCGCAAAAACAAGGTGTCACTCAACACTGACTCGCTCTCGGACAACACGGATATCGCGAACTTGGTGCAGGAAGTCACCCCTAATCGAGGCGCTTTTGTGATGGCTAATTTTGAAACCCACAACGGTCGCCGCCTGTTGCTCAGCATTACCTCCAGCAATGGCAAACCGGCGCCCTTCGCTGCTGAAGCTCAACTGTTCGACCTCGATGGCACGCTACTGAGCAGCGCCATGGTCGCGGATAAAGGCCGGGTATTTATGACCGGCGTACCTGAAAAGGCGCGCCTGCAGATTAACGTTAGCGGCCAGCCGTGGTGCACCCAAGACCTGGACCTGAACACCTATAACCTGTCTGACGCGGGCATTGGGCAAGTGCAACTGCGTTGCAATGCCCAACTGGCCACGCCGACAGACACAAAGGGGACTCCCGATGCATGATTCCACCGCTAAACCCCGTCGTATGAAGTGGCCAACCCTGGTGGTGCTAGCACTCGGCTTGCTGTTCAGTCTGGCCAGTCAGCAGGCTTTTGCTTTTTACGAAAACAACATGACCTGCACGGCTACGGGTAACCAGGGCATGGTCGATTTGGGAACCCTGGCGCCATCCGCAGTTATCCAAGTAAACATGACCGCAAACTGCCGAGTCACGCGATGGTTCCCGGTGGGAGCGAATCTCTCTTTCACGCAGCTCAACGCAGTAGGTAAAAGTAATGACTTCGTAGCGTTTCACAAGAACAGCACTCGATTCCTGACAAACGGTGGGATGGGTACAACCGGTACGACCTGCGTGCCAAGCAGTTGTGTGCCCTTGGCGGTAGGCACCACATTTTCATATGACGTGCTTTTTGCCGCTAGTGCGCCGTCTACACCGGGCTCTTATCAGGTGGGCGTGAGTCTTTTTGTTACGTCCACTGGGGGGTGGGAGCTGTACTCAGACTATCTTCAAACCATCCTTATCAAATACACCGTGTCTCAACCTGCCTGTTCGCTGGGTTCTGCTAAAACCATGAACCTGTCTTTTGGCACGCTCAACAGCAGCGATTTCGCCACCAGTCAGCAAGTGGCCAATGTCACGATGAACTGCACCAAAGGCACGCAAGTGACTGCCACTCTGGTGCCGACCCAAGCCGCCATCAGCGGCAGCACGGGCGTTTCGGCCACCACGCTGGCCGGGCTGTCGATGGCCGCTACCTGGGCCGATAACGATACCGCCGTAACCTTTAACAGCCCGCGCTCGTTAACCCTGAGAACTGGCGCCAATACCATCGGCGTGGGCTTTCGGCCGCGCCTGAATACCAGCGTATCGCCGACCGGCAACTTCAGTAGCCAATACACCCTCAACATCACCTATCTCTGATCAACCACAGGAGCTCGACCATGAAATTACGCTTAGCGCTGGCCGCAGCACTGATGGGGGGGCTGGCTTGCACATCGGCCCATGCAGTAACAGATAGCGTGACCATCAACGTCAGCGGCACGTTGACCCGCCCGCCCTGCACCATGACCAGCAGCAAGACCCTGACCGCCAACTTTGGCACCTTGCGCTACGACCAGATTGCCGCGGCTGACATGATTGATCTGCCGGTCACCCTGACGTGCCCCGCGAACTCCTCACTGAGCGTCAGCCTCAAGGCCAGCGCCCTTGTTTCGGGGTCTACCACCCAAGGATGGGCAGGCAAAGATTATTTGGGCTACTCCATGTACTTAAAAAGCGATAACAGCTTGCTCAATCTAAGCGGCGTAAAGCGTAATTTGACCAACCAAAGCGGTACCGTTGACCTGAGCATGAAAATTAAACTGGTCACATTCGGTGCGGTAAACGAAGGTGCTTTCAGCACGTCAGCAGTGCTTAGCATTGAGTACTTGTGATGGATCTTCGCTTATCCATCCGACCTCATAGCCAACAACAGGAACGCATCATGAATAAACACCTTATAGCCCTTTCACTGCTGGGCATGGTCATGTGTGGCAACGCCTATGCTGACAGCGACAGCAGCACACTTACCGTTAAAGGCACGTTGATTCGTCCACCTTGCACATTGACCAGCAATAAGGTGCTGACCGCCGATTTCGGCACCCTGCGTTATGACCAGGTGAGCACTGCTGCACAAATCGATGTCCCGGTGATCATGACGTGCCCGCCAAACTCAGTGTTGAATATCAGTGTCACGGCGTCTTCGGCGCTGTCGGACACCGTGGCTTCGGCAGGCAGGACAAACCTGGGTTATTCACTGTTCTGGAAAAGTGACAGCACAGTCATCAACATCAAAGGCACCAAGCGCAACGTCACCAACCTCAATGGTGCGGTTGATCTGAGCATGAAGGCTAAATTGATTGCGCAAGGTGCACTGTCCGAAGGCACGTTCACGGCCTCCGCTGTAATTAATATCGACTACTTGTGATATGCCCATGATTGCTCGAATAACTCTATGGTTCGCGCTATTGGTCGTACTCGTGCTGGGTTTGAGTACTGTCAGCTGCGCCGCAGACGCCCCTTCACTGGATATCAAGGGCACGCTGATAAAACCGCCGTGCACGGCCAGTTTCCCGGCCTCGCAAAGTATTAACATCCCGAAGGTGAACCTTAATTCACTGCGCACTGACATCAGTGAATGGACCGATGTGGACCTCGATTTCACGTGCACCAAAGGCAGCCTTGTGCACCTGCGCTTAAGCGCCGGCAGCGGTTCTTTTGACAGTACGACGCTGCGCACCTCGCTCGACAAGCTGGGGCTAAAAACCCGCCTGAGCAACATGACCCTTACCGAGAAAGTGATGGATTTGAAGCTGGGCGACCAACTGATCTTCCCCATTCAAGACACGCAGCTAAAGCTCAAACTGTCGGTCAGACCGGTGAAAACCGGGCAAGAACTGCCCGAGATAGGCAATTACAGCTCAACCCTGTTGCTGGAAATGATCTACCTGTAACTCAAGCCAGTCAGGCAAACAGATTGGCCTTGATGCACAGAATCAACAGCGCCTGATCACTGTCGACATCAAGCTTGCGCATGCCTGATATTTTCAGCGTACTGATGGTTTTGATACTGCGATTCAAGCTCTGCGCTACATCACTCACGCTCATGCCTGAGGCAAACAGACGCAAGACTTCAAACTCCTTGACCGAGAGCTGGCTGAGCTTGTGCGAAATGCCGTCCATTTCTTCGCTCGACGCGCCCTCATGCGAGTTGTGCTGGTAATGCCCTTCACGATAGAACGCATCCAGCGCCACCAGAATCTGCTCCAGACCGGCGTTCTTGGAAATCACACCGCTAATCCCTAACTCATACAGCCAGGCCAGAATCTGCGGGTTGGAAATCACCGTCAGGATCAACACCCGGGGCTCAGGGAAATGCCGGCGCAAATACTCGACCAGGCGCGTGCCGTCGCCATATTGTTCATCGCCCGGCATGTTGTAGTCGGTAATGATCACGTCAGGTCGCAGTTGCGACACCTTGCTGATCAACTCAGACGAATTCATGGCTTCACCCACGACCTTGAAACGCGGATCACGCTCTATGATTTCGCGCACGCCCATCAACACAATCGGATGATCGTCGGCCAGTAATACTCTCATTTTGGGCATGACGTTTATGACTCCAGTCCTGAAAGACAGGTTGCTGTGAACGGCCGGGATAGAAGGCTTATGACTCGAAAGGATCGGCCTTGATACAGTAAGTGAGCAGCGCGTGATCCGTGAGCACTTCCAGCTTGTGCATCGCAGAAATTTTTTGTGTGCTGACGGTTTTTACGCTGCGGTTTAACAGCTTGGCAATCTCGCTCACGGTGCTTCCAGTTACAAACAGCCGTAGCACCTCAACCTCGCGCGGCGAAAGGTTGGAGAAACGCTCATCGATCACTTTAGCGTTGGCCAGAACAGACATTGGCTGGACACTCGGCGCGACATAAGGCCGATCATTGGCCAAGGCGTTCAGCGCCTTGCCGATTTCTTCGTGGATGTGGTTTTTGGCAATCACCCCCGCCACGCCCATTTCCAATAATCGGGAGATGATCAGTTGATTGCTGACCATGGTCAGCACCAGAATTTTCACCGCCGGAAACTGTTCAATGATGTATTCGATCAACTGCAGGCCATCACCGTAAAGGTCATCACCGGGCATGTTGAAGTCGGTTATGACCAGATCGAGCTGATTCGACACCAACAGTTTGATCAACTGCGATGAGCTGACGGCCTCCCCGACCAACTCAAAACGCGTGTCGCGCTGGATCATCTCCCGCAGGCCTACTAAAACCACCGGGTGGTCATCGGCAATTACTGCCTTTATTTCGTGCATTGCCCTGACTCCAAATTAATGACGCATCGCTCTTTATCGCTGAGTGAATTCGAGGTTAGGCCAGTGTTCGCCCGGTCAATCGAGCGAACAATGATCAGGGCGTACACAGACGTACACATCACCAATCTGGAGTGCATGGACGGCAAGGTCAGCCTGCTTGAAATCCCCCTCGCAGGACTGCAAAAGGCAGCACTCCTTGCTTCCTTGAACCGCTGATACGTTGTGCTGAAAGAATAAAAAAGTTGGCCGAGCGGCCTGCCCATCATTTTTTGTGCAACGTTACCCCCATGATGGCTTGGAGCTATCCTCCAACAAAAGAGTTCCAAAATCAGCCGGTGAAACAGCCCCGCAAATCAGAAAACCCTGCGCTTGATCACAGCCAATACGACGCAGAAACGCTAGCTCTGCCTGAGTTTCTACGCCTTCGGCGACCACCGTCAGGCCAAGCTTTCGACTCAACTCAACCAGGCTGCGCAAGGCAGAAGCCAGATTTTCATTTTCGACACAGCCATGCACCAGCGAACGATCAATTTTGAGTTCACTGAAAGGCGTGGACACCAGATTGAAATAAGAACTAAACCCCTGACCGAAGTCATCCTGGGCCAAGCCGAACCCCATCATTCTTAAGCGGCAAGCCCCTGCGTAATAATTACTGAGCTCTTTGGTGGTTGAGCTTTCCATAAGCTCAAACACGATGCTGCGCGGCTCCCCGCCCTCAGCCACCACGTAATCACGCAAGCGGTCCGCCAATTGGTGGTTATCCAGCAAATGCGTGGGCAGGTTGATGGAGACGGGAATATCCCACCCTTGGTCGCGCCATTTTCTTTGCGCTTGCAGGGTTTGCTCCATCATCAACCACAATAGACGCTCTTCCAGCCCCTGTTTTATCAACAATGATAAAAAATCTTTGGGGAGTAATGTTCCGGCTTCCGGGTGGACCCAGCGCACCAATGCCTCGGCACTGAGAATATTGCCGTTGAGCAAGGACTTCTTAGGCTGGAACCAGGCCTGGATCTCGGCGTTGTCCATCGCTCGCACAATGCTGAACGGGTCGACTTCAATGGTCAGCGCAGGGTCTGTCAGACCGTTCAGGCAGTAAGCAGCCATCTGCTCCTTTAAGCGCATGACGGCATTGAGCTCAACCGGCTTGGAGATTAAACCAACTACCGATATACCCAGGTTTTTTGCCACCAGCCCCGCGCTGATCAACATACGCCGTGATGACGCACTCATCAGCGCCAGCGCCGGACGCTTTTTCAATGCGGCAATTTTTTGGATCAACTGCACACCATCCATGACGGGCATCAGTAAATCGGTGAGGAGCAAGTCATAGTTATGGCGCGCCAGGTGCTCCAACGCCTCATCGCCATCCCATACTGTGTCAACCTTAAAGCCGCCCACCTCACTGAACACATTCAGCAAGTACTCATGCTGAAAAGGATGATCCTCAACGACCAAAACACGATATGGTTTCACTGGACCCTCCTTTAGAAGTGCTGAAGACAGTTGTACAAGGTGTGCAGCGTAAAAGGCTTGATCAAACAGTGGTTCATCCCCGCACGCAGGCAGCGCTCACCCTCATCGCGCATCGCATTGGCGGTGGCACCGATAATGGGCTGGGTCACGTTCATGGAGCGCAATTGGGCTGCCAATTCATAACCGTTCATTCTCGGCATATTGACGTCAGTCAGTACCAGATCGAACTTGGCGTCTTGCCACATGCCCAAGGCCTCCAGCCCATCACTGGCCAAGGTCACTGAACAGCCAAGTTCCTCCAATTGATCACGCAAAATCAACTGATTGATCACGTTGTCTTCAGCGACCAGGATTCTCAGATCAAGTTTGAACTCGTGCTTTTCAGCTTCCGGGTCAAGGAGCGTATCAGCGCTGGTGCCTTGTGCCTTGGACAAGGCACGGTAGACGTCTTGCAAGCTATTCAGATTAGCCTGCCAACACAGAGTGCCCGGATTGATCGGTGACGACAGATCACTGGCGGCCACTACGGCAGGGCCGGTCCACTCGGGCTCCAATCGTTGCGCAAAAGCCCCAGGGTGCAGCTCCAGTAACACGTCGCCCTTTAGTACGTCGCCAGGCTTGGGCAGGCCTATATGGGCACGCGCGCCCCAGCGACGTAACCAGCCGCAGTAACACTCGGCCAGCTCACGCAGGGGTGATACCACGTACACCACACTGGGCGCCAAATCGCCCATGGGGCTTGGGTGCTCTTTGTCTCGCACCTGCTCCAAAGGCAAATACAGGGTAAAACTACTGCCTAAACCGGGTTCACTCACCAGCCGCATGCTGCCGTTCATCAGGTGCATAAGGCGCTTGCAGATGGAGAGACCCAAGCCGGTTCCGGCAACCACATTTTTTGCCGACTCCACTTGGTAAAAAGGCTCGAACAACCGCGCTTGTTCTTCAATGGCGATGCCTTTTCCGGTGTCCGACACCTGCCAATGCAGCAAGACGCGCTCATCATCACGGCTGTCCATTTTGAGCCGCAGGACAATTTTGCCGTTGTCGGTGAATTTCAACGCATTGTTGAGCAGGTTATTGAGGATCTGGCGGATACGGGTGACATCCCCGCTGAGCCACTCGGGCACAGTCGAATCAATCAAGGCAAACAGTTGCAAGCCCTTTGCTTGCGCAGCCCCGCTATAGCCTTGAACAACTTCTTCGATCAGCTCCATGGGGCTGAAGGTGTTCAATTCCAGCTGCAACTGGCCCGCTTCAATGCGTGACACATCCAGCACGTCGCAAATCAATTGCAGCAAATTGCCAGATGAGCGCTCGATGGCTTTCAGGTAGTTGTTTTGCTGGTCATTAAGCTCAGTGCGTGCCAGCAGTTCGAGCGTGCCTAAAACGCCATACAGCGGGGTTCGAATTTCATGGCTCATGGTCGCCAAAAATAGAGTCTTGGCCTCATTGGCACGATCAGCCAATTGCCGGGCGCGCTCCAGCGTCACTTCAATTTGCTTACGTGCTGTGATGTCGCTGAAGGCGCAAATCAGCACGTCCTGGCCGTTATAACGAGTCGGCGCGAATGCGAGGTAGAGAAGCCGGCCATCTTCCATCTCTACTTCATCGCTGGTGCTCGCATCACGTTGGTCAAACGCACGAGAAATCCAACCATGGCACAATTTGCTTCGCTCACGGCCGCTACCCAGCCACTGTTGCGACAGGGAGTTTTCCAGCACCACCGTGCCATCTGTACGGCGAATTACGCACAGCGCAACCGGAGCAATTTGCAATACGGCGCGGTTGAACGCCTCACTTTCAATCAGTGCTTGAATACGTTTTTCACCCGGGGTGATCAGCCGCTTGTCGATGCGCGCAATGAGCAGGCGCAATCCGATGCACGATGCGATCAACAAGAACACACAGCCCAGTAAAGGCCACATCAAAACAGGCAACAGGGTACGAATATCTACGGCATAGACGATTTGCCAATTCGAATAACCAAGTTTTTTTCTGATCGCCAGACTGTCTGGAAACCATCCACGCCCAATAAAGCCGAAAGAGTTGTTAGGCGCCAGCGTGTGCAAAGAGTCCACTAACGTGGATTGCACCGCATTGGTGAAAATAATTTGCCCATTGCCGTCCAGCAGCATGAAATCGCCAGCGCTTTCACTGCTCAAGGCGTCTATAAGATCCGCGCCTTCGACCTCAATGCCCAACCACCCTGATGCCAGGTTGCGGTTATCCAGTCGGGCAAATAGATAAAAGGGCGAATCCAGGGCTTTTTTATCAGTCAGCCATAGATCATCGCGTAGTGAATACCATTTGCTGGCTTCATCCTCCAGACGTTGCAGGATCTCCTTGGGCACGGGCCTCAAGTGACTTGTGGTGTTAAACAAGCGAACCACCTCTGGGTCTTGCGCTTGCGACACATACAACAGACTGACTTTACTCTCGGACAGGTGCTCTACCATCCGCTGGGTCAGCCATAGGTTCCAACGATCATTTTCGCTGCCCAGACTAATGCTTGTCTCTTCTTCAGGATCAACACTGATGAAGGGCGCGTGGCCGGGTTTATCAGGCACAGCCGCCAGCACCAGACTCTTGAGCAAAGTCTGGCGGCTGACGAAAAAATCCTGGGCATTGAACACCGCTTCGTTCATGACACTGCGGCGCTGAGAGACCTCTTGGTTAAACACCGCGCGCAAATAGATCAACGAGCCAGCAATCACCGCAATGATCAGGCCAGAGGCAAATAAGTGGAGTAGTTTTCGGGCAGCTTGAGGAGTCGATTTCATCCCGCGAGCCTAAGCCGCGAAAATGTTAAAAATAATCAGACAATTCCTGAAACGGCAAAATCAAGTCGCTGGCGAGTGACCCAGGGCTGCGTCCCTCGCCAGCGATACCTCGCTTAAGCGGGGCGAAGCGCGCTCAGGTCCAGGCGGCCGTCTTTAAGCGGCGGGCACCAGTAGTAACCACCGTTCAACGGGCGGCTGAAGCTGTAGAGGGCGTCTACAATGCCGTCTTCCATGCCGCTCATGCGGCGCAGTTGAACTTCAAAGGCGTTCAAGGTGCGGCTGAACGAGACGAACATCAGCCCCGATTTGCCGTTTTCAATCCAGGGCATGGAGCGGCGTACGGTGAAGGCCTCAGGCGAGAAGCTTTCTTGGGCAGTGCGTTTGACGTGGGCCGATTCCGGCGCGTCGTCCAGTTCTTCGTTGTCGCTTTTACGGCGGCCAATCATGTTGTCCTGTTCGGCCTGCGGGCGGGCGGCAAAGCCATTGAGGTCGTGTTGCCACTGTTGCACGGCAACAAACACGCCGCCGTCCAGCCCCGGACCTGCATTGGTGACGATGGCCGCGTCTACGGCCGCTTCGTCCACCGGGTTCTCGGTGCCGTCTTCATAGCCGGTCAGGTCGCGGTCGGTGTTGTAGAGGAAGCCTTCGGTCACTTGCAACAGGTTGAACGCAGGCGCCAGCGCCGTTTCAATGGCCTGGCTGCGGTGCAACAGCTCACCACGATCATCACCCCACAACCACAGCCACAGGGCGTGTTGGGTCGACGGGTTTTCAACCACGGCATTGAGTGCGGGGAAGACGCGCAGCCCCGGCACTTTTGCGCCCAAGGCCAGTACCAGCGGTGAACCCAAGCCTGCTACCACGCTTTTGCCGTCTACCCACTGCGACAAGGTGTCGAGTGCAGCCGGCAGTGCTTCTACAGACTTGAGGGCGAAAAACATATAGCGCGCCTGCGGCGGCACGGGTTTGGCGAGGATGCCGGGCTGGTAAAGACTCATAGAAACTCCTTCAGGAAAGCCTGGAGTTTACGCCTCACCAGCGACTTTTCGGACACCAAAGGGTTATTTTTGTTGGCCCATGCCCTACGTAGATGAAGTCTTAGGCTGATAGCTGATTAGCAAATCGCCCTACGACATCTACCACCTTTTTCGCGCCATCCTGAATTTCGACAATCACCGTGCCGGCTTCCGCGGCCAGAGACAGGCCCTCTTCGGCTTGCCGTTTGCCGTCGGCAATCAACGCCACGGCATGGCTTGCCATGTCTTGGTTCTTACGCACCACAGAGATGATTTCTTCGGTGGCATTGCTGGTGCGCGAAGCCAGTTGGCGCACTTCATCGGCCACCACGGCAAAGCCGCGCCCTTGCTCACCCGCGCGGGCGGCTTCAATCGCGGCGTTAAGCGCCAGCAAGTTGGTTTGCTCGGCAATCGCGCTGATGGTTTTGACGATGCTGCCAATGACCTGCGACTGATCGTTCAGTGCTTCGATGCCATCGCCTGCTTGCTGCATGTGCTTGGCCAGCTCACGCATCACATCGACCGCTTGTGTCACGACGATGGTCCCGCGTTGAGCGCTGTTGTCGGTGTGCAACGAGGTGCTGTAGGCAATCCCCGCCGCCTCGGACACGGCTTGTTCCTGCTGCACTTGGTCGGTGATGACGGTGGCGAATTTCACCACTTTATAAAGGTTGTCATTGGCGTCGCGCACCGGGTTGTAGGAAGCCTCAAGCCAGACTTCACGCCCCTGGCTATCAATACGCTTAAAACGATCGGCAACAAACTCCCCCGCGTTCAAGCGCTTCCAGAAGACTTCATATTCAGCGCTGCTCTGCTCTTGGGAGGTACAGAACATACGATGATGCCGACCCTGAATCTGCGCCAGCGAGTAACCCATGCCCCGCAGGAAACGGTCGTTGGCCGTGAGCACTTCACCCTTGAGATTGAACTCGATAACGGCGGTTGAACGCATCAGCGCGTCCATCAGGTTTTCGTGGTCACGCGAGGCTTCTATGGTGCGAGTCAGGTCGCTGGAAAAAATCGAGATGCGCATAATCTGACCGCTGGAGTTGCGCACCGGCTGCATGATTGAGCGCAGCCAGGCTTCCTGCCCATTGCCCCGGAGCAAACGCACGGTACCGCTGTAATGCTCACCACGGTTCATGGCATTTTTAAAACGCAGATGATGCTCGTCATGCTTTAAATGAGCCGGCACCAACTCATCAATATGCCGCCCCAGGAGCTGGCTGCCCGAGTAGTTCATGTCGTGAGTGAAGTTGCCATTGACCGACTCGACCCGACCATCAGGGTCCAGGCTCATGCAGAGCATTTCGCTCTCCAGGCTGTCTTTGATTTGCTGAATTGAGGACAGTTCTTCGCGAAGAGCTGACAGCTCCTGTTTCAAGCGTTTGTTAAACATGGGGGATACCAAGGGATAGGAAGCGCGTGATAGAAGCATCGGCTTTCGCCTGCGTTTCTAAAGGCTTCCTGACGAGCGGTCATGTGCTGAAAAAGCTGAACAAACCGGCTGCTTGCCATGGGTACTGTAACGCGATTGTGGGAGCTGGTTTACCAGCGATTCAGGCGACTCGATCGCTCAGAAAAACCGAGTTGATACTATCGCTGGCAAGCCGGCTCCCACTTGCATGTGTAACGGTTTAAACAGGTTTTACCGGGAGCAGGCGGTATTGCGGTGGCAGTTGGTCCAGACCACTGATGGTGGTATCGAGGCTTTTCCAGCGGCCGTCTTTAATGCCGTAGATGCAACCGTGAACCGAGAGCTTTTGCCCGCGATGCCAGGCGTTTTGCACAATGTTGGTGTGCCCGACGTTGGCCACTTGCTGGATGACGTTCAACTCGCACAGCGAGCACTTTTCTTACGCGCACTTACTCCGCCATAGGATGGCAAGCGCTTGTCATAAGAGCGCGCAGCGCGTGGCTGCGCGCGCAGGCTTTACACGTTACTTGGCTTTATCGCCGCAGTGGCAGCCGCTGGAGGTGCTGCACGCCTGGCCTTTGGGGTGATGGTCGGCACACGCCTGGCAGCAGTAGTGCTTGCCATCGCGCTCGATGCCGTGGCTACCGACTTTGCAGTTACAACTCGGACAATCACACGTGTGTTCTTTCATTTTCAACTCCATGTTGTCAGGTCGTTATCAAGCGACAGGCGTGCCGCTTACAAGCAATGACTGTAGACGCTGGGGCAGAGTTCAAAGGTCAGCCTATCGGAAAGCCGCCGAAATTCATTTACTGTACCCACCAGCCCAGCTGTAAACCGCGAGCCTGAGGGCTCGCAGTGAGATTGGGCACCCAATAATCATAAGAAAGTCGAGGTTTCCCCCATGGCCGCTGAGATGACCGACAGTCGCTCTGCCCGCTTTGCCCTGCGCTGCTCCAACTTTGCCGAACGCTGGTTCCCAGACTCCTGGGTGTTTGCCGCCGTTGCGGTGATCGTCGTGGCGCTCGCCACTCTGATAATGGGCGCCAAACCCACGGATGCCGCGATGGCGTTTGGTGACGGGTTCTGGAGCCTGATCCCCTTTACCATGCAAATGGCCTTCGTGGTGATTGGTGGTTACGTGGTCGCCAGCTCGCCACCCGCGGTGAAGCTGATCGACAAACTCGCCAAGGTGCCGAAAAACGGTCGCCAGGCGGTGTGTTGGGTGGCGTTGATTTCAATGGTTGCCTCGTTGCTCAACTGGGGCTTGTCGCTGGTGTTTGGCGGGCTGCTGGTGCGCGCCCTGGCCCGGCGCACCAACTTGCGCATGGACTATCGCGCAGCCGGGGCTGCTGCCTACTTGGGGCTGGGCGCGGTGTGGGCGCTGGGCTTGTCATCGTCGGCGGCGCAGTTGCAGGCCAATCCGGCCAGCTTGCCGCCGTCGATTCTGGCGATCACCGGGGTGATCCCGTTCACGGAGACCATCTTTTTGTGGCAGTCCGGCGTGTTGCTGGCAGCGCTGGTGGTGGTGTCGTTGATCGTGGCGTACGCCACGGCGCCCGGCCCGGACTCGGCCCGCGATGCCGCGGCGTGTGGGGTTGACCCAAGTTTCAACACGCCAAAACTGCCGCCGCGTACGCGGCCTGGCGAATGGCTGGAATACAGCCCACTGCTGACGATCTTGCTGGTGCTGCTGGCCGCCGGCTGGTTGTATCACGAGTTTTCGACCAAACCTGCGATCAGCGCCATTTCGGGCCTGAACACCTACAACTTTTTATTCCTGATGCTCGGCGCCTTGCTGCACTGGCGCCCGCGCAGCTTTCTGAATGCCGTGGCCAGCGCCGTGCCGACCACCACCGGGGTGATGATCCAGTTTCCGCTGTATGGCTCGATTGCGGCGCTGATGACCGTGGTCAAAGGCGTGGACGGGCAAACCCTGGCGCATCACATCTCGACCTTCTTCGTGCAAATCGCCTCCCATGACACCTATGCAGTGCTGATGGGCGTGTACTCGGCGATCTTGGGCTTCTTTATTCCGTCGGGCGGCGGCAAATGGATTATTGAGGCGCCCTACGTGATGCAAGTCGCCAATGACCTGCAATACCACCTGGGCTGGGCGGTAAAGATCTACAACGCGGCCGAAGCCTTGCCGAACCTGATCAACCCGTTCTACATGCTGCCGCTGTTGGGCGTGCTGGGGCTGAAGGCGCGTGACTTGATCGGCTTTTCGTTTGTGCAGTTGCTGGTGCACACGCCGCTGGTGCTGTTTCTGCTGTGGGCGCTGGGCACGACGTTGGTGTATGTCGCGCCCGTGATGCCTTAGCGGTAGACGCGAGCTTGTCTCGCGATCTTTTAGAGAAAAGTCAAAAGATCGCGAGGCAAGCTCGCTCCTACAGGGGAGCGGTGTCAGATCGGGGTTAGCGGGCGCAGGCGGTATTGCGGTGGCAGTTGGTCCAGGCCGCTGATGGTGGTGTCGAGGCTTTTCCAGCGGCCGTCTTTAATGCCGTAGATGCAACCGTGAACCGAGAGCTTTTGCCCGCGATGCCAGGCGTTTTGCACAATGTTGGTGTGCCCGACGTTGGCCACTTGCTGGATGACGTTCAACTCGCACAGACGGTCAACACGCTCTTCTTCAGTGGGCAGTTTTGCCAGCACTTCGCGGTTTTCGTAGTACAGGTCGCGAATCGAGCGCAACCAGCCGTCAATCAGGCCATATTGCTGGTTCTGCATCGATGCACGCACCCCGCCACAGCCGTAGTGGCCGGTGACCAGAATGTGTTTGACCTTCAATACATCCACTGCGTACTGGATTACTGACAGGCAATTAAGGTCGGTGTGCAGCACGACGTTGGCCACGTTACGGTGCACAAACAGGTCACCGGGCAGCATGCCGACGATCTCGTTGGCGGGTACGCGGGCATCCGAACAGCCAATCCACAGGTATTCCGGCGTTTGCTGGCGGGCCAACTTGGCGAAGAAATCAGGATCCTCCTGCTTGATCGCATCGGCCCAGCGCTCGTTGTTATCAATCAGATCTTGTAGTTCGTTCATGCGGGAAACCCTCGAGAGTTGATGCGCAAACTATGACTGCGGACCGCTGGTCGGGGTCACGTTAATCTGCGCTTTAATCCGCCGGTCCGTTGGGTGGAATCTTAAACCGTGGCTACAGTCCATCGTAGTAAGCAGCCACAGTATGAGGAATGACCATGTCTGATTCACGTCGCCCGTATGGAGCAGAAGAACCCGCAGAGATTGATGACCTCGAAGACCGTTCGGGCTCGGTTGAGCCGTTGAACTTTGAGGATGATGATGATCACGAGAGCATCAGCGATCTGTTTACCGACGAAGAGCGCGCCTTGCACGTGGCCGGTAAACCTGCGCGCAAGGCCGGGCTGAGCGGCGGCGCATTGCCCGATGAAGACCTGGACGCCGGGTTTGACGACGATGATCTGGAGCAGGAGATGCTTATCCGTGAAGACGGCGCCCGCGATGCAAAAGAGGCCGCTGAAGGCAACGATGACGCGGCGGATTGGGAGCTAAGCGTGGTCGATGAAGACGACATCGGCGCTGGCAGAGGGCTGGATGAAGCGGAACTGGCGGATATAGATCCGGTGGGGCGCAAACGTTAAAAGCCC
Source organism: Pseudomonas sp. FSL R10-1350 (assembly GCF_009600525.1). Lineage (NCBI taxonomy): Bacteria > Pseudomonadati > Pseudomonadota > Gammaproteobacteria > Pseudomonadales > Pseudomonadaceae > Pseudomonas > Pseudomonas sp. FSL R10-1350. The sequence continues at coordinate 209 of NZ_WIVR01000028.1, read as the reverse complement.
CTCACCCTAACCCTCTCCCTGTATGGACCGGGGACATAGCGAACACAATGTTCGGAGACATCGCGAACACTTTTAATAGGACACATTGACCCCTTAGGAGGTGTGATGTGTCCTGGAAAGAGGTGTCCGCCGTGGATCTTCGTCTCGAATTCGTTGCCTTGGCTTTGGCTGAGGGCGCTAACATCACTGCATTGTGCGAGCAGTTCAAT
>NZ_WIVR01000027.1:0-57760 GCF_009600525.1 Pseudomonas sp. FSL R10-1350 | reverse complement strand
GTTGGGAGCAGGCGGCGCTGGCGCGTCACCGTTCGGGCTGGGAACCGGTACTGGAGCCGTGTCCGGGCCTGTCTTGGGCAGCGATGCGCCGCCCGTGCCAGTACCCTGGCCTGACAGGCCATTGCCATTCCCCAGGCCGAGTTTGCCCAAGATCGGCTTGAGCACCTGCGGCACTTCAACCTTTGGCCATTGCCACGCGGAGCCCGACGTATCGGGCAACGACGCATTCGGCGTGCAAAAACGTAGCCCGAACAACAGCAAGAGCAGGAGCAACAGCAAGGGCAGCAGCCACCACAACCAGCGCCACCAAGGGCGTTTGACCACCACCGGAGAGCGCGGCGGCGTCACCACAGGCTCGGCAACTGGCGCCAACGGCGCCGCTGCGGGCACCTCGGTGCGCGGGTAGAGGCAATACAACGGGTCTAGAAAGCGATCGGCATTGGGGTGCACGAACCCCCAAAAGGTCAGTACCGGCGTACCGTTGACCAAGTACACAAAGCTTTCATCTGGGAAGGCAATGACACGCGTAAGCAGCTTGGCGAAAACCGCCTTGTCACTGAGGGGCGAACTGGCGCCTTCGCTCAGCAGCGTCGTGCTCTGTTCGGCCAAAAAGGCTTTGAAGGTTTCCAGTTGGGCGCGGGCAGGGGCGCGCTCTGCTTCAGTGGCGCTGCCCCACGGCACGACATCGCCCTGCACATCGCTGTACCAGTCAATGTTGTCGCCCAGCTCATCACTTTGCGGGACGGCCAAATGCATGGCCATGGCAGGATTTTTGCGGCGAATCGCTTCGCGTAGTTGCAGTGCAGCCCGATAGACCGGCTGTCCAGTTTCACCCAGGGCCGTAAAGGCCCCACTTTTGCCACTGCGTAAAAGTGCGCCGCGCATCCTTGCTCCACTCATTGATTCGCGCGGTTAAACCCGGACAAATGCCCGCACCGCCTCCCTGAAAGGTGAGGACAGTAATGTTAAAGTGACATTGGCGTCAAATAGCCATTATTTGATCGCCGTCAAATTGTCGGCGTGGGGCAGGTTTTGGGCGGGTTTAGGCCTCAACAGCCTTGGTTCCCAGATCATCGGCAAAGCGAAGCAGATAGCCGTCGGGGTCGAGTACTAAAAAGTTGCGCTCACCAAACAGCACATCGTTGCTGCGATACCAACGTTCTTCGAGGGGTTTGCGTAGCGTGTGCCCGGCGGCCTGGAGGTTCACGATCAAACCTTGCGCGTCCGGGCATTTGATCGAAAGGTTCATGCCACGCCCAAACGGCGGCTCCAACGGTCCAACACGCCAAGCGGACTCTTCATGGTCATCCTGCTCCAACATCAGTTGGCTGCCATGAAAAGACAGGAAAGCAAAAAGATGCTCCGGCCGTTGATACTCGACGGTAAAGCCCAGCACCTCACAGTAGAAATGCAGACTGCGCGCAAGATCCGCGACGATCAGCTCAGGCACCAGTGCGTTCATTACCACCATAAAACAACATCCTTGTTCTTATTTGAAAACGCACCGCATGCGGGCATTACTCGCTGGGCGGCAGCAACCTGGCTTCCAGCTCGGCCACTTTGGCCTCAAGGCTTTCAAGGCGCGCGCGAGTGCGGGCGAGGACGACCATCTGGCTGTCGAATTCTTCGCGGCTGACCAGGTCCAGTTTGCTAAAGCCACTTTGCAGCAAGGCTTTGAACTGGCTTTCGATTTCGTTGCGCGGCAGCGCGGTGTCACCACTGAACAAACGCGAGGCTTGGCCACTCAGGGCGTCGAGAAAATCTTTGGGCGCGAGCATGGGGTAGGTCCTTAAAACAGATGGCGGTGAGTGTATCACGCAGTGTCAGAGCGGCATTGCCTGCCCGGCCTCGCACATTTATTGGGCATCCCCCCTCCCACCCGCGCACCGTTTGCGTGCACAAAACCTCCGCGAAATCAGGCACAACGCCACCAACTGGCAATAAGCGCCTGAAATTATTGGCTTTTCCAGACATGGCAAGGTTTCTGCTTAGTTGCTCATGACTCATGTACTGATGCAGTTGCTGTGACGATGGTAGTGCGGCAGGTGGTTCAGGGAGTGCTTGCGTCACCAGCGACTGATGCACGTTGCGTGGCCTGAAGAAGGTCAACGAAGCGTTACAAAGCCAGACACTGCGCATAGACTTGAGCCGGGTTTGTTTTCCTGGGGCAAGTCCACCAATTCGGGAGAAGTTTCATGAAGCTAGTCACCGCCATTATCAAGCCGTTCAAATTAGACGACGTACGCGAGTCGCTGTCTGAAATCGGCGTGCAGGGCATTACCGTTACTGAGGTCAAAGGCTTCGGCCGGCAGAAAGGCCACACCGAGCTGTATCGCGGTGCGGAGTATGTGGTCGACTTTCTGCCAAAGGTGAAGATTGATGTCGCTATCGACGACAAAGATCTTGACCGGGTTATCGAGGCGATAACCAAGGCTGCCAACACCGGCAAGATTGGTGATGGCAAGATTTTTGTAGTCAATCTGGAACAGGCTATTCGCATCCGTACCGGCGAAACCGATACCGACGCAATCTAAGCCGCCAAACCCCAACGCCCCAGGAGAAAACACTATGACTCTGCGTAAAATCGCAGGGCTCGGAGCCCTGTTGTCCGCTGTATTGCCTGGCCTGGCCATGGCGGCGGATGAAGTGGCTGCTCCAGTCCTCAACTCCGGCGATACCGCCTGGATGCTGACTGCAACCGCTTTGGTGCTGTTTATGACCATTCCCGGCCTGGCGCTGTTTTACGGCGGCATGGTGCGCTCCAAAAACCTTCTTTCTGTGATGATGCAGTGCTTCGCCATTACCGGTCTGATCAGCATCCTATGGGTCATTTATGGCTACAGCATCGCGTTCGACACCACGGGCATGGAAGCGGGCGTCACCAACTTCAACTCGTTTATCGGCGGCTTCGGCAAAGTGTTCCTGGCGGGCATCACCCCGGCCAGCATCACAGGCCCGGCGGCGTTGTTCCCGGAAGCCGTGTTCGTCACCTTCCAGATGACCTTTGCCATCATCACCCCGGCCCTGATCGTCGGTGCGTTCGCAGAGCGCATGAAGTTCTCGGCCATGCTGATCTTCATGGGCGTGTGGTTCACCCTGGTGTATGCGCCAATCGCCCACATGGTCTGGGGCGGCCCGGGCAGCTTGCTGGGTGACTGGGGTGTGCTCGACTTCGCAGGCGGCACCGTGGTGCACATCAACGCCGGTATTGCAGGCCTGGTTGCGTGCATCGTGCTCGGCAAGCGTAAAGGCTACCCAACCACGCCTATGGCACCGCATAACCTGGGTTACACCCTGGTCGGCGCGGCCATGCTGTGGATCGGCTGGTTCGGCTTCAACGCAGGCTCGGCAGCTGCCGCCAACGGCACCGCCGGTATGGCGATGCTGGTAACCCAAATCGCCACCGCCACTGCCGCACTGGGCTGGATGTTCGCCGAGTGGATTACCCACGGCAAGCCAAGCGCACTGGGCATCGCCTCGGGTGTGGTGGCCGGTCTGGTTGCAATCACCCCGGCTGCAGGCACCGTCGGCCCAATGGGCTCGATCGTGATCGGCCTGGCGGCAGGCGTGATCTGCTTCTTCTGCGCCACCAGCCTCAAGCGCAAGCTGGGCTATGACGACTCGCTGGACGCATTCGGCGTACACGGTATCGGCGGTATCGTCGGCGCCATCCTTACCGGCGTGTTTGCAGCGCCAGCACTGGGTGGCTTCGGCACCGTGACAGACATCGGCACACAAGTATGGATCCAGTTCAAAGGCGTCGCCTTCACTGTGATCTACACCGCGGTGGTGACGTACGTCATCCTCAAAGTGCTGGATGCCGTGATGGGCCTGCGGGTTAACGAAGAAGAAGAGGCTGTTGGCCTCGACCTGGCACAACACAACGAGCGTGGTTACAACCTGTAATCCGCCCTTTAAAAAAATACCCGGCTTGCCGGGTATTTTTTTACCTGAAATCTGGCGCTATTCGCTGCGATGAAATGATTTTTCTGATCACTTTAGGCTCAGATCAGTTCTACGCTTGTTTGTAGGAAGAAGGCTTACGTGACAACTCGACTATTAGCCGCTTTGCTTTTTTATTCAGCGCGCTAGAATGCGCGCCAAGGGGCGAAAAACAGCCCCTGGCAGGACGAAGGCGAGGATAAGCACCCGACGCTTTCAAGGCCCGCAGCTTGGGCTACGGGCAACGTGTTTACCTGAACGAGCAGCGCGAGATCGCGAAACTCGATAAGTTCTCGTCACCTTTAAGGATGAAGAGGCTTGAGCCTCGGTTTGCCCAAGGCTACTTTTTCACCAGCGGCAGTCGACACTGGGTGCAGCTGGTCTATAACTAATCTGCTTTACGCAAGTCATGGGGTAGAACATGAGCGACGATGATCTGGAAAATGATGACCTCGAAGTAGGTGACGATGACGAGACCGAAGACGGTCTGGAAGCGGCAGCCGAAGACGTTGCAGACGACGACGGTGGCGATGATGCGCCGGCCCCTGCGGCCAAAGGCAAATCCAAGGCTGCGGTGTCGGTTGACGACCTGCCCAGCATTGAAGCCAAAAACAAAGAGCGTGATGCTCTGGCTCGCGCCATGGAGGAGTTCCTCTCCCGTGGTGGCAAAGTGCAGGAAGTCGAGGCGAACGTGGTGGCAGATCCACCCAAAAAGCCTGACAACAAGTACGGCAGCCGCCCTATCTAAGGTCAGCTCCCTTGCTTGAAGAAAAAACCCGCCGTCGCTGCGGGTTTTTTTGTGGGTAACACAAGCTGCGATTGTTTGATCCGTAGTCGCTGACGAGGTACGAGGCTGCGATGCGGGCCGCAGGACCGCCGATTGGGGCCGCTGCGCAACCCATCGCAGCCTCGTACCTCGGCAGCGACTACAGAGACTGCGTACGCATCGTTTTAAGTACCGCTGGCAGTTCGCTCAAGCAGCCCACTTCGGCATCCGGGGCTTTGTCGCCTTCCCAGCGTTTGCCGCCAGGGTTGAACCAGATGGCGCGCAAGCCCGCCTGCTGGGCGCCGGCAATGTCATCACCGGGGTGATCGCCCACGTGCACGGTCGCCGCTGGCGAAATATCCCCGCCGCGGCGCAGCGCCTCGTGAAACAACCGGGCGTCCGGCTTGGCAATGCCAATGTCTTCGGCGCACAGCACAAACTTGAAGTGATGCCCCAGCCCGATGCGGCGCACGTCGGCATTGCCATTGGTCACGACGCCCAAGGCGTAGTCCGGGGCCAGGGCCTTCAGCGTGTGCTCAGCATGTTCAAAGAGAACAAGCTTGTGACGCGCTTCAATGAACACCTCAAACGCATCATCTGCCATCGCGGCAGCCTGCGCATAACCCCCACCCTCCAAGGCGTGCAACAACACCCGCCGACGCAACGCGCTGATGCGATGCTTGAGCTGCGGCTCATCAACCAACACACGCTGGCGCAACGCCTGATACCCCGCAACATCCAGCGCGCCCAATTTTGGTGCGTTTTCAGCCAGCCAGGTTTGCAGCACAGTTTCGGCACTGGCAATCACCGGCGCGGTGTCCCACAGGGTGTCGTCGAGGTCGAAGGTAATCAGCTCAATGGTCATTCACTGCCCTTACTGCGTTTGGCCCGTGGGTGGGCGCTGTCGTAAACCGATGCCAGGTGCTGGAAATCCAGATGGGTATAGATCTGCGTGGTTTTAATGTCCGCATGCCCGAGCAATTCCTGCACCGCACGTAAATCCTGAGACGATTCCAGCAAATGGCTGGCAAATGAATGGCGCAGCATGTGCGGGTGCAGGTTCTGCCCCAGCTCGCGCTCGCCAGCGGCTTTAACCCGCAGCTGGATGGCCCGCGGGCCAAGCCGGGTGCCGCGCTGGCTGACGAACACCGCGTCGTCTTGCGGGTTGGCCAGGCCGCGCAAAGGTAGCCAAGCCTGCAACGCTTCCCGGGCCTTTTTGCCCACAGGCAGCACGCGCGTCTTGCTGCCCTTACCGAGCACTTCCACCAGGCCGTCCGCCAAGTCGAGCTGCTCCAGGTTAAGCCCGGTCAGCTCCGACAAGCGCAGCCCGGAGGAATAAAACAGCTCAAGGATGGCTTGGTCACGCAACGCCAAAAAATCATCTTCGACAGCGCCTTCGAGCAGTTGCAGGGCCCGGTCAGTGTCGAGGGTTTTCGGCAGGCGGCGCTCGCCCTTGGGCGGCGACAGGCCGTTGGCCGGGTCGTGATCACACAGCCCTTCGCGGTTGAGGTAGTGATACAGCCCGCGCACCGCCGACAGCAGCCGCGAGATGCTGCGCGAAGACTGGCCTTGCTGATGCAGACGCGCCACCAGTTGGCGCAAGCGCTGGATATCCAGGGCAGGCCAGTCAGGGATGGATTCTTTAACGCAAAACGCCAGCACCTTGTTCAGGTCGCGGCGATAGGCTTCCAGCGTGTGGGGAGACACTTGGCGCTCACTGCGCAGGTGCGTGCAGTAAGCGTCCAGTTGGTGTTCCACCGCTAACGGACCGAGCGCAGGGCGCTGGTGAAGCGCGGCAAGACTCGCCCCAGCACTTCGGCGATATGCCCCAGAAACAGCATGCCCACCGAGCTTTTATAGTGCTGCGGGTCGCGGCTGCCCACGGCCAATACGCCATGCAGGCCCAGATGATTGAGCGCAACCACCGCCGTCGAACCGATTTGCTTGCGCTGTTCTTCGCCGAACAAGAAGTCCAGCTCATGCTCACGCAGGCTACCGCTGACCGCTTTACCCTCGGCCAGCAAACCACCCAGGGCACGTTGTGCATCGGCGCTGTTGACCCAGCGCCCGACCGGCATCGGGTTGTCGCCAAACAGTACCAGGCTGACAAACGGCACCTGGAAATCCTGGCGCAGGCTGTCTTCGACGGCCATCACCAGTTCTTCAAGGCTGGTGGCGTCCATCAGGGCGAGGTTGAGGCGACGGGTTTTTTCGAACAAACGATCGTTGTCGCGGGCCACGTCCATCAGTTGCGATAAACGATGGCGCATCTCGATGTTGCGACCGCGCAACAGTTCCAACTGGCGCTCAACCAGCGAAATGGTGTCACCGCGCTGGTGCGGGATCCGCAACGCCAGCAGCAACTCGTCGCGCTGATTGAAGAAGTCCGGATGAGCCTCCAGGTAGGCCGCAACCGTCGCAGCCTCCAGAGCGTCAGCAGGCAGTTCAAGGTCGGAAGGCTGTGGCTGGTCGGTCATCAGATGCGCTCGCTCATAAACGGACTTGTCCTTCGTACACACGCATCGCCGGGCCGGTCATGATCACGGACTGGCCTGGGCCACCCCATTCAATGGACAAGCGACCTCCGGGCAAATCGAGGGTCACCGGTGAGTCCATCCAGCCCTGGCTGATTGCCGCCACCGCAGCCGCACAGGCGCCGGTACCGCAGGCCTGGGTTTCCCCGGCACCACGCTCCCACACCCGCAGTTGCCCGCGTTGACGATCAATCACGTGCAAAAAGCCCACGTTAACCCGCGCCGGAAAGCGCGGATGGTGTTCAATTTTTGGTCCCAGCTCATGCACCGGCGCGGCGTTGATGTCGTCAACGCGCAACACCGCATGGGGGTTGCCCATCGACACGGCGGCCAACTGCACCGGCTGCCCGTCGACATCCACCTCATAGCTCAACGCTTGGGCGTCGGCCACAAACGGGATCTCGTGCGGAACCAGGCGCGGCGGGCCCATATCGACGCTGATTTGCCCATCGCTGCGCACGTTCAGTTCGATGATGCCGCTTTTGGTTTCGACCTTGATCTGACGCTTGGTGGTCAAACGCTTGTCGAGCACAAAACGGGCGAAACAGCGGGCACCGTTGCCGCACTGTTCAACTTCAGAACCGTCGGAGTTGAAGATCCGGTAACGGAAATCCACCTCCGGGTTGCTCGGTGCCTCAACGATCAATAATTGATCAAAGCCGACACCCGTGTGCCGATCACCCCATTGTTTGGCGTGCTTGGGCAGAATGTGCGCGTGCTGGCTGACCAGGTCAAGAACCATGAAGTCATTGCCCAGGCCGTGCATTTTGGTAAAACGCAGCAACATGGGCTCACTCCGGCAGAAGGCTTTCGCCGGCATACAGCTCAGCAACGGTCTCGCGACGGCGCACTTCAAACGCTTGGTCGCCATCCACCAGAATTTCGGCGGCGCGGCCACGGGTGTTGTAGTTCGAGCTCATGACAAACCCGTAGGCACCTGCCGAATGCACGGCCAGCAAATCACCTTCGGCCAGCGCCAACTGGCGGTCTTTGGCCAGGAAGTCACCGGTTTCGCAGATCGGGCCAACGATGTCGTAAGGGCGGGCTTCAGTGTCACGCGGGCGTACCGCGGTCACGTCCATCCAGGCCTGGTACAACGCCGGACGAATCAGGTCGTTCATGGCCGCGTCGACAATGGCGAAGTCTTTGTGCTCGGTGTGCTTGAGGTACTCGACCTGGGTCAGCAGCACGCCCGCATTGGCCACGATAAAACGGCCCGGCTCGAACACCAGCGCCAGATCACGGCCCTCAATGCGCGAACGCACGGCTTTGATGTAGTCAGCAGCCAATGGCGGCTCTTCATCGCGATAACGCACGCCCAAGCCACCACCAAGGTCGATGTGGCGCAGGTAAATGCCGCAATCGCCCAGACGGTCGATCAGCCCCAGCAGGCGATCAAGCGCATCGATAAACGGTTCGAGGGTGGTCAGTTGCGAGCCGATATGGCAATCGACGCCCACCACTTCGAGGTTAGGCAGTTGCGCGGCGCGGATGTACACGTCTTCGGCGTCGGCGATGGCGATGCCGAACTTGTTTTCTTTGAGGCCGGTGGAGATGTACGGGTGCGTGCCTGCGTCTACGTCCGGGTTGACCCGCAGCGAGATCGGCGCACGAACGCCCAGCTCGGCGGCCACCACTTGCAGGCGCTCCAACTCGTCAGTGGACTCGACGTTAAAGCAGTGCACGCCAACTTCCAGAGCACGACGCATGTCGTCGCGGGTCTTGCCTACGCCTGAAAACACGATTTTGTCTGCCGAGCCGCCAGCGGCCAGCACACGCTCCAGTTCACCGCGCGACACAATGTCAAAACCAGCGCCCAAACGCGCCAGGACATTGAGTACACCCAGGTTGGAGTTGGCCTTGACTGCAAAGCACACCAGATGCGGCATGCCTTGCAAGGCATGGGCATACGCGTTGTATTGCGCCTCGATGTGCGCCCGGGAATAGACATAGGTCGGGGTGCCGAAGCGTTCGGCGATGGCCGTCAGCGCAACACCTTCGGCGAACAGCTCGCCGTCCCGGTAATTAAAAGCGTCCATGGTGTTCCCTTATTGATGCTTGTGCGCTTGAGATTGCGACGATTTGGCTTGGTCATCCGGGTTTTTGCTGTCATCGGGCAGATACAGCGGTCCTTTTTGACCACAGGCAGAAACAAGGCAAGCAACCGCGACAAGCGCAGCAAACGAAGAGATCAGGCGCTTCATGGCGAAATCCTTTGAAAAGCATTAATTGCGACCGAGTATACCGACCACCCACCAGCTTGCCTATGCAGCAGACGGCTCGCGCGGGGGGCACCTGTCCGGATAATCAGGTGTGCTATTGCGGCGGGTTGTCTTAGGGTTTGCAATCGGTCTGGAGCGCCCGTATCTTGCGAACTCCGAGCATGACTAGACACTACGAGGTTCCACCATGAGTTTGAATGAAGCCCGTTTTCACGATCTGGTCGATGCAACCCAGCAACAGCTGGAAGACGTTTTTGACGAGAGTGACCTGGATGTAGATCTGGAGAACTCAGCCGGTGTTCTAACGGTTAAGTTTGAAGGTGGAGCCCAATTGATCTTCAGCCGCCAGGAACCGTTGCGTCAGCTTTGGCTGGCCGCTAAAAGCGGAGGTTTCCACTTTGACTACGATGAGGAATCCTCGCGCTGGGTCTGCGATACGTCTGAGGAACTGCTCAGCGAAATGGTTCAGCGCCTGACCCTGGAGAACACGGGTGCTGACCTGGATTTTGACGAGATCTGATTGTGACTGCGCCTGCTAAACCCGCAAAACCGCTCTACAGCAACGTCAGCCCGGCCGTGCCGTCCCCATGCATCAGCACGTGCCGGCTGGATGAACACAAGGTCTGCCTGGGGTGTTTTCGCCACGTTGAAGACATTCGCGAATGGCGCTCGGCAAGTGATGCACGCCGCCGGGTCATTTGCGAGCAGGCCCGCGAGCGCCGAGGCTGATCGACTGTTGTAGGAGCAGCCGGTCGACGCTCGATTGCCTCGCGATCTTTTAAAAGATCAAAAGATCGCTCCTACAGGCAACCTTGTGTATTTATTTTGCTGTGGTAGTGTCCAAGTTCGCCTCGTCGACACGAGGCTGGTCAAAACCCCGCCATGTCCTGGCGGGGTTTTGCTTTTCCGTGCAGAAAAAAGGAGTCTGCCAGGTCATGAGTACTTCACCCGCCATCACCCTCACACGCCTGGACGTACAACGTCTGGAGAAGCTGATCGACAGTCTGGATGACACGTTACCCGGTGTTGTTGCGTTGCAGGCCGAGCTGGATCGTGCCGAAAACGTCGTCGGCCACGAAGAAGTGCCGGCCAACGTCGTGACCATGAACTCACGCGTGCATTGCCGCGAAGAAAGCAGCGGCAAGGATTACCACCTGACGCTGGTCTACCCAAAAGATGCCAACGCAGACGAAGGCAAAATTTCGATTCTGGCGCCGGTCGGCAGCGCGTTGCTGGGCTTGCAGACGGGTCAGCACATCAACTGGCCGGCACCCGGCGGCAAGACCCTCAAACTTGAATTGCTTGAAGTTAAATACCAGCCAGAAGCCGCAGGCGATTTCGAGCTTTAAACTGTCCCGATACACCAGATCCGCGGTAGCGCTCGGTGTTGCAGCGCTGCCCAAACGCCCTAGACCGTTATAACGGGCAACCTGATCGGGTGTTCATGCCGAGCCAGCTGGCTCAAAAAACGGTAGCTGTCATTCAACTCACGCGACAGCGCCAGGCGCTCACGACTGTCCGGCCCGGTCTTCCATTTCGAACGGTTGTCCAGCTGCGCTAACTGCTGCTCATCCCAGCCCCATTCGTGGGTCAGGCGCTCCAGCAGGGCGCGCTGCCAGGGGGCACCCTGCGCCGGGGCATGGCCGGAGAGCTTGTGATTGACCTTGAGGTACAGGCTGCGGCGCACCAGTTCCAGGCGCTGAGCATCGCCACGGGCCTGCAAGTAGCCCTCAATGCGCCGGTACACCATCACGTACGGATCCAGCTCATCGAGGTCCAGTTGATGGGCGTACACGGCGCGCTTGTAGCCCAGGCTCAGGCAACTTACCCGCGGGTGCTCGCTGGCATACACCTCAATCAACAGCAGTTTGAGCACCGATTTGTAGGGCGACTCGATGCCCTTGAACAACTGCTTCAACCCGGCCCCTAAAAACTCGGTCGCCGGGATGTGCGCCAAATGCCCGAGGTCGATCACCTCATCCGCCGGGATCAGGCGCTGGGCTTCAAGCGCCTGAATGAATTCGCCATAACGGGCTTCTTCATACGCGGGCACCCACCACCACAACGGCGTGCGCCCGCCGAGCCAGATCGCCGTGCGATAAAACTCGTCGAGCAACAACGAATGTTGCGCGTTCACAAAGTCATCCACGTCGCAATGCAGAGCACGCTCGCCCTGGGCGAAACGCTGGGCATCAATCAGAAAAAAGTGCGCTTCACTGCCCTGGCCCGCGGCCCATGTCTCAAGGCGGCGGCATTTTTTGCGCAAGTTGGCCAACGCCTGGTCGTTCAGGCCCGGCGCGTGACAGAGCCACACGTCCATATCGCTCTGGTCGGTCTGCGCCAACGTGCCCAGGCTGCCCATTAGATACAGGCCGTGAATGGCCTGGGGCTGGCCGGGCTGTGGGCGATAGATAAAGTCAGCGGCTAACGCCTGCGCCGCCGTCAGGGTTGGCGCATCCGGGGCATAACCCGAGACACCGGCCGGCGTGCAGTCCGAGACATAGCCGGGCAGCAACGGGTCGTTCACATGAAACAACAGGGCCAACAGATTCAGGATCGTTTGCTGAGCGGGCAACAGGCCTTCCATTGCGCGCTGCAGACGTCCGTTGTTGACCGCCAGAAACCGCTCACGCACCTGATGGAGAACCTGTCGATCGATTCCCTCACTCAGAGCGGGTCTTACTTCCAGGGGGCGCGTCATTGCACACTCAGACCGGCTCGCCAAACGAGAAAGAGGAGGGGAGGTGAGTTTACAGCCAGCAGCACAAAAGACTTAGGGCGATTGTGTTTTTGACGTCAGATTTTTTACATATCTGAACATTAGACGGGAAACAGGGAATGCGCCCGCGGAATCAACAAAGGGGGAGATTCCGTGGGCAATGCGGGATGTCAGGCAATTTCTGCCAGTTTTTCGCCCAGCTTCGACTCTGAGGTAAGGATCAGCAGCAGCCCTTGGACATGCTCGGCGGCATCACGGCCCAGGCTGGTCAGGTAACCACCATCGGGTTGATTGATCAGGTCTTTGTCATACAAACGTTGTGCTGCCGCAATCCGTTGTGGATCGGCGGTCTGATGGATCTTCAGGCCCTCAAGCGTACTTTCCAGGTCAAACAGTGCAAGGACTTCCAGTTCGGCAACCAACTCAGGGGTAAACGACATAAAAACTCCAGACTATGCAGGAAAAGGCGACAACTGCTCTAAGGTGATCCCACTATCACCAACTGTCCAGTGACAGTTCCGACCTTATATAAGCAGCGTGTCGTGCCGGCCCCGCATTGACGCGCTTACGAGGCAATTGGAGTGTAGACCCTGCCCTCGATTACGCGCGCGAATAAAGCCTGCCCTCCGACTACCACGCTTTCAGTTATATAAACATTCTTAAATAGTATTTTTAAGAATAATCGCGCCTCACTACTATGACATCCACGCCAGCACCTCAGTCGGCAACCCATATTTCCAGGAGCACACCATGAGCGCATCTCTGCGTAGCGTTGACGGTCAGGACGAAGCCACCATTCTGCGGGAAATCCAGAGCGCGCTACGGGACCTGCGCTTTGGTGCCGTCGAAATCACCGTGCACAACGCACAAGTGGTTCAGATCGAACGCAAAGAAAAATTCCGGCTACAGAACCCGAGCCAGAAAAGTAATTGAGCCAAACGCACTCATTGGAGTGCGTTCATAACAACTAGAAACGCTTTGGAGCCTCACCTATGTCCCTACGCCGTTACGCTCTGGCCGCGCTGGCCAGTGCCATTTTTGCTGGCTCCGCTGTAGCCAAAGACTACGAATTGCTCAACGTTTCTTACGATCCAACCCGTGAGCTGTACCAGGATTACAACGCTGAGTTCGTTAATTTCTGGAAAGCCAGCCACCCGGGCGACAACGTCAAAATCCAGCAGTCTCACGGTGGCTCGGGCAAACAGGCCCGTGGCGTGATCGACGGCTTGCGCGCCGACGTCGTGACCCTGGCATTGGCCGGCGACATCGATGAAATCTCCAAACTCAACAAAGGCTCGCTGCCAGCCGACTGGCAAACCCGCCTGCCGGACGCCAGCACTCCGTACACCTCGACCATCGTGTTCCTGGTGCGCAAGGGCAACCCTAAAGGCATCAAGGACTGGGACGACCTGGTCAAGAAAGACGTCTCGGTGATTACCCCGAACCCTAAAACCAGTGGCGGCGCGCGCTGGAACTTCCTCGCAGCCTACGCCTACGGCCTGAAAGCCAACGGTGGCGATGAAGCCAAAGCCAATGCCTACGTGCAAGAGCTGTTCAAGCACGTACCGGTGCTGGATACCGGCGCACGCGGCTCGACCATTACCTTCGTCAACAACGGTCAGGGTGACGTGTTGCTGGCCTGGGAAAACGAAGCGTTCCTGGCACTGAAAGAAGACGGCGGTACAGACAAGTTCGAAATCGTCGTGCCTTCCCTGTCGATTCTGGCCGAGCCACCGGTGGCTGTGGTCGACAAAAACGCCGAGAGAAAAGGCAACCTGGAGATCGCCAACGCGTACCTCAAACACCTGTACAGCCCGGCTGGCCAAGAGATCGCAGCCAAGAACTTCTACCGTCCGCGTGACGAAAAAGTAGCGGCCAAATACGCCGAGCAATTTCCGAAACTGGAGCTTGTCACTATCGACAAAGACTTCGGCGGCTGGAAAACTGCGCAGCCGAAATTTTTTAATGACGGTGGCGTGTTCGACCAGATCTACCAGGCGCAATAACCTGTGGGGCGGGGCATTAAGCCACGCTGAAAGCTAGAACATAGAGCCCGCGACCCTGTTGCGGGCTTCGTGCGTTAACCAAGGACTCTTATGTCTCGTCGTATTTCCCCCGTCATACCCGGCTTCGGGCTGACGCTGGGCTACACCTTGGTGTACCTCAGCCTCATCGTGCTTATACCGTTGGCTGCCATGTTTGTGCATGCCGCGCAACTCACCTGGGAGCAGTTTTGGGCCATCATCACCGCGCCGCGGGTGTTGGCAGCGCTCAAGCTCAGTTTTGGCACCGCTTTTTTTGCCGCCTTGATCAACGGCGTCATCGGCACCGTTCTGGCCTGGGTGCTGGTGCGTTACACCTTCCCCGGGCGCAAGATCATCGATGCCATGATCGACCTGCCCTTTGCCCTGCCAACGGCGGTGGCCGGTATTGCACTGACCACGTTGTACGCGCCCCACGGCTGGATTGGCCAGTTCGCCTCGGACCTGGGCTTTAAAATCGCCTACACCCCGCTGGGTATTACCCTGGCCCTGACCTTTGTGACCCTGCCGTTTGTGGTGCGCACCGTGCAGCCGGTGCTGGCAGACATCCCGCGTGAAATCGAAGAAGCCGCCGCCTGCCTGGGCGCCAAGCCCCTGCAAGTGTTCCGCTACATCCTCATGCCGGCCCTGTTGCCCGCCTGGTTGACCGGTTTTGCGCTGGCCTTTGCCCGTGGCATCGGTGAGTACGGCTCGGTCATTTTCATCGCCGGTAACATGCCGATGAAAACCGAGATCCTGCCGCTGCTGATCATGGTCAAGCTCGACCAGTACGACTACACCGGCGCCACCGCCATCGGCGTGATGATGCTGGTGGTTTCCTTCGTGTTGCTGCTGCTGATCAACTTGATCCAGCGCCGCATCGAAACCCCATCCTGAAGGAGGCCAGCGTATGTCCAGTTCGTCCATAAACGCGGCCTCCGCCGCCAACGCTGCACGCCGTGGCAGCGCGCTTTCACGCCGGCTGCTGATCGCACTTGGCTGGTTGTTCTTTATCGGCTTCTTGCTGTTGCCACTGCTGATCGTAGTGTCCCAGGGCCTGAAGCTGGGCTTCGGTGCGTTCTTCGATGCGATCCTTGAGCCCGACGCCTTGTCGGCCCTCAAGCTGACCATCATCGCCGTCGTCATTTCGGTGCCGCTCAACGTGGTGTTTGGCGTGAGTGCGGCCTGGTGCGTAAGCAAATACAGCTTTCGCGGCAAAAGTATCCTGGTCACCCTGATCGACCTGCCGTTTTCGGTATCACCGGTGATCGCCGGTCTGGTCTACGTGCTGATGTTCGGCGCGCAGGGTTTCTTCGGCGAGTGGCTGCAAGACCACGACATTCAGATCATCTTTGCGTTACCGGGCATCGTGCTGGCAACCATCTTTGTGACGGTGCCCTTCGTGGCCCGTGAGTTGATCCCGCTGATGCAAGAGCAGGGCACTCAGGAAGAAGAAGCCGCACGCTTGCTGGGCGCCAATGGCTGGCAGATGTTCTGGCACGTCACTGTGCCCAACATCAAATGGGGCCTGATCTACGGCGTTGTACTGTGTACGGCGCGGGCGATGGGCGAATTTGGCGCGGTGTCGGTGGTTTCCGGGCACATTCGCGGGGTGACCAACACCCTGCCGCTGCACGTCGAGATCCTCTACAACGAATACAACCACGTCGCCGCCTTCGCTGTGGCCACCCTGTTGCTGATCCTGGCGCTCTTCATCCTGCTGCTCAAGCAGTGGAGCGAATCCCGTATTAACCGCCTGCGCGCCAGCGCCGCGGAGGAATAAACCATGTCGATCGAAGTCCGTAACGTCAGCAAGAATTTCAACGCCTTCAAAGCGCTGGACAGCATCAATCTGGACATCCACAGCGGCGAGCTGGTGGCATTGCTGGGCCCGTCGGGCTGCGGCAAAACCACCCTGTTGCGCATCATCGCGGGGCTTGAAACCCCGGACCAGGGCAGCATCGTCTTCCACGGCGAAGACGTCTCGGGCCATGACGTGCGTGATCGCAACGTCGGTTTCGTGTTCCAGCATTACGCGCTGTTCCGCCACATGACGGTATTCGACAACGTGGCCTTCGGCCTGCGCATGAAGCCCAAAGGCGAGCGCCCGAACGAAACCCGCATCGCTGAAAAAGTCCACGAGTTGCTGAACATGGTGCAGCTGGACTGGCTCTCTGACCGCTACCCGGAGCAACTGTCGGGTGGTCAGCGCCAGCGTATCGCCCTGGCCCGCGCTCTGGCGGTAGAGCCTAAAGTGCTGCTGCTCGACGAACCGTTCGGCGCCCTCGACGCCAAGGTCCGTAAAGAACTGCGCCGCTGGCTTGCGCGCCTGCACGAAGACATCAACCTGACCTCGGTGTTCGTGACCCACGACCAGGAAGAAGCGATGGAAGTCGCGGACCGCATCGTGGTCATGAACAAAGGCGTGATCGAACAAATCGGCTCACCGGGTGACGTCTACGAAAACCCGGCCAGCGACTTTGTTTATCACTTCCTGGGCGATTCCAATCGCCTGCATTTGGGCGAGGACAACCACGTCCTGTTCCGTCCGCACGAAGTGTCGTTGTCGCGTCACGAACTCGAAGACCACCACGCCGCCCAGGTACGCGACATCCGCCCGCTGGGTGCGACCACCCGGGTGACGTTGAAGGTTGAGGGGCAAAGCGAGCTGATCGAAGTGGAAGTGGTCAAAGACCATGACAGCCTGAACGAACTGGCCCGCGGCGAGACGTTGTTCTTCAAGCCGAAGGTGTGGCAGAAGGCTTAAAAACACCCTCACCCGCAGAGGGATGGGTATCAGCACATCTTTTGATGGCTGACAAAACCCTATAGGTAGGAGCGAGCTTGTCTCGCGATCTTTTGCTGTTAAAGATCAAAAGATCGCGAGGCAAGCTCGCTCCTACAAATATTAGGTGCACACAAAAAACCGCACCTGCGGCACCCCGACTTAGCAGTCATCGCGTTAAGGCCTACAAAACTCTCGGCTTCATCCTTCGCAAGCTACCCATCTGCTCCGACATAAATATCGTTTTTACGCACCTAGAGTCCGACTTATCTCCCACGACAAGTTGCAAGGACTCGCATGACTGAAAACCGAAGGCCCATCAAGGCCCGCTCTGCGGGCTGGGCAACAGGCATCACTGATGCCCTGCTTAAAAAAGATATTTCCCCCAATCAGATCTCCATGGCCAGTGTGGTCTTTGCACTGTCAGGTGTCGCTGCGCTGATACTGGACAGCGGCGTCGTTGGATCGATCATCTGTGCCCTCTCTATTCAATTGCGTCTGCTGTGCAATCTTTTGGACGGGATGGTGGCAATCGAGGGTGGGAAACAATCGCGCCTCGGAAGTCTCTACAACGAATTTCCGGACCGGATTGCCGATAGCGTGCTCATCGTCGGTGTTGGCTATGCCATCGGCTATTCGGACCTTGGCTGGTGTGGTGCATTGGCTGCTGCGCTCACCGCGTATGTCCGGGTTTTTGGCGGGTCGATTGGCCTCAAGCAGTGTTTTGCCGGGCCAATGGCCAAACAACACCGCATGGCCCTGATGACCGTAGCCCTCCTGATCAATGCCGCGGAAACAGCCGCTTTCGGCACACACAAGGCGCTATTGGTCGCTCTGGTCGTCATTGTTATCGGCTCGCTGATCACCTGCGGGACGCGAACCCTCGCAATCGCCAGACAGCTAAAGGAAAACGACCATGTGGATCAGTAACGCACTGACGTCTGTTCTACGTGTCCTGATCGGTGTCACCGCCCGCTGGGAGAGCCCTCCAGACCTCACTCGCCAGCGCATCTACTTTGCCAATCACACCAGCCATATGGACACGCTGGCCATCATTGCCGCTTTACCCGCCGATGCTCGTGTAAACGTAAGGCCGGTGGCCGCCGCCGACTACTGGGGCAAAAATGCGTTTCTCTCGTACATCTCACAAAAAGGGCTGAATGCAGTTCTGATTGATCGAACATCCGGCGCGGATAAAAACCTTCTTGAACCCATCTTTGACGTGTTGAAAGCGGGGCACTCCATCATTTTTTTCCCGGAAGGGACTCGCTCCTGTCAGGCGCTGCCTGGCGAGTTCAAATCGGGCCTGTTCCGGTTGAGCGAAACCTTTCCTGATGTCGATCTGGTACCTGTCTATTTGGAAAATTTTCATCGCTCCATGCCCAAAGGCAAGCATTTCCCGCTGCCCATTATCTGCACAATCCGGATCGGCAATCCGCTGCAAAAAATGATTGGTGAAGAAAAACCGTTATTCCTGGAGCGAGCGCGTGACGCCATTGTGAGGTTGTCGCAATGATGCTTGAAACGAAGTTTTTGTGGTTCTTTGCGGGGCTGGTCGGTCTATTGGCCAGCGCCTCGTTGATCGGTCATGTATTGGCCAGCAGAACCAAAACTGACAATGCCATGGCAACGGTTGAAAACCTCAATCAGCGCGTCAATGCCTGGTGGGGCATGGTGATCGTCTTCTTTATGTCTTACCTGCTGGGCGGTAATGCGACGGTCATTCTCTTCGGTTTCATTTCACTGTTTGCTCTACGTGAGTTCATTACCTTGGCGCCCACAAAGCGGGGAGACCATAACGCACTGTTTATCGCCTTTTTTGTCCTTATCCCACTGCAATATGCACTGATCGCTTGCCAGTGGTACTCAATGTTTACGCTGTTGGTTCCGGTCTATGCGTTTCTGCTGTTGCCAGCCATTGCCGTGTTGAGCCAGGACACTGAGTGCTTTTTGGAGCGCACGGCAAAAATTCAGTGGGGTGTGATGATTTGTATTTTTTGCATCAGTCACGCTCCCGCCCTGTTAATGCTGGATCTGGAAGGCTTTAAGGGACAGAACGCGCTGCTGCTGTTCTATCTGATGTTCGTGGTGCAGTTAAGTGATGTCCTGCAATACGTGTTTGGCAAACTCTTCGGCAAGCACAAAGTAGCACCGCTGGTAAGCCCCTCAAAAACCGTGGAAGGTCTCGTAGGAGGAGGCTTGGCAGCGACGTTGATTGGCGGATGCATGTTTTGGATGACACCCTTCAGTTTCTGGCAATCACTGATGATGGCTTTTGTGATCGTGGTGATGGGTTTCGTGGGCGGGCTGGTGATGTCAGCCATCAAGCGAAGCTTAAGTGCCAAGGACTGGGGCACCATGATCAAAGGGCACGGCGGCATGCTCGACAGGATGGATTCAGTCTGCTTCGCAGCACCGATCTTCTTTCACCTGACACGCTACTTTTTCTCGGTATAGCGCAAGCCCTGTGGCGGCAGGCATACGCTGCCAGCCGCCACAGGCTTTTAGCTTTTAAGGCTTTTTCAGCTTCGGATTCGGAAAGAACTGCACCGCCTGAACGTTCGGGGTCGGTGGTTTTTTCAGTGCCGAGGTGTTGACCCGCGTGCCCAATTCCTTGGGCACCGACAGACCTTGTTCATTCAGCGTGTCGGAGTAGCCGCAGGCCACGCATTCGCGGTGCGGCACGTCGTTTTCGTTCCACATCATCAGCTTGTCAGGCTCGCTGCACGCCGGGCAGACAGCCCCGGCGATAAAGCGTTTTTTTGTCACGTTTACCGGTGCATCACTCATGCTGCCGCGTCCTCGGTCAGGCCGCTGTGGCGCAACAAGGCGTCAATCGACGGCTCACGGCCACGGAAGTCCTTGAACAGTTCCATTGGGGCCAGCGAGCCACCGCGCGCCAGAATGGCCTGGCGGAATGCCTTGCCGGTGTGCGGGTTGAACACGCCTTCTTCTTCAAAGCGCGAGAACGCATCTGCCGACAACACTTCAGCCCACTTGTAGCTGTAGTAACCCGCCGCGTAACCGCCTGCAAAGATGTGCGCGAAGCTGTTAGGGAAGCGGTTGTACGCCGGTGGGCGCATGACCGAAACCTCATCACGGATGCCGTCCAGCACTTGGGCAACGCTGCGGCCATCGCCGTGGGTGGCGTGCAGTTCGAAGTCAAACAGCGAGAACTCCAGCTGACGGACCATCATCAGGCCGGACTGGAAGTTCTTGGCCGCGAGCATTTTATCCAGCAGGTCTTTTGGCAGCGCTTCGCCGGTTTCATAGTGGCCGGAGATCAACGCCAGACCTTCCGGTTCCCAGCACCAGTTTTCCATGAACTGGCTTGGCAGCTCGACCGCATCCCACGCCACGCCGTTGATACCGGACACGCCTGCGTGTTCGATCTCGGTCAGCATGTGGTGCAGGCCATGACCGAACTCGTGGAACAGGGTGGTCACTTCGTCGTGGGTCAGCAGTGCAGGCTTGCCCGCAACGGCCGGGGTGAAGTTGCACACAAGGTTAGCCACCGGGCTTTGCAGCTCGCCGGCTGCGGTGCGGCGACGGTCACGGGCGCCGTCCATCCAGGCACCACCGCGCTTGTTGGCGCGAGCGTACAGGTCAAAGAAGAAACGCCCGATGTGCTGGCCGTCTTCTTTGATTTCGAACAGGCGAACATCGGGATGCCAGGTGTCGAAGCCTTTGATTTCAGCAATGTCGATGCCGTACAGGCGATGCACGATGGCGAACAAGCCATCCAGCACTTTGTCGATCGGGAAGTAGGCGCGCAGAGCTTCTTGCGACACGCTGTAACGCTGCTCGCGCAGTTTTTCGCCGAAGAAACCGGTGTCCCAGCTTTTCAGCTCGCTGCAGCCTTGCTCGCTGGCATAGGCTTGCAGTTGCTCAAGGTCACGCGCAGCAAACGGCTTGGTGCGCTTGGCCAAGTCACGCAGGAAGGTCAGCACCTGATCCGGCGTTTCAGCCATTTTGGTGGCCAGGCTCAGCTCGGCAAAGCTGCCAAAACCCAGCAACTTGGCCAGTTCCTGACGCAGGTCGAGGATCTGTTCCATTACCGGGCCGTTATCAAACTGACCGGCATTCGGGCCTTGGTCCGACGCGCGGGTGCAGTAGGCGGCGTAGACTTCTTCGCGCAGGGCGCGGTCTTCGGCGTAGGTCATGACCGGGTAGTAGCTTGGGAACTCGAGCGAGATCAACCAGCCATCCAGCCCTTTAGCCTGTGCAGCCGCGGCCATTTGCGCCTTGGCCGACTCGGTCAGGCCTGCCAGCGCAGCTTCGTCGGTGATGTGCTTGGTCCAGGCCTGGGTTGCGTCCAGCAGCTGGTTCGAGAACTTGCTACCCAGCTCAGACAGCTTGCTCTGCACTTCGGCGTAGCGCTTCTGCTCGGCTTCTGGCAGATCAATACCCGACAGGCGGAAATCGCGCAGCGAGTGTTCAAGAATGGTCTTTTGTGCCTGATCAAAGTCAGCCACTTGCGAGCTGTGGGCCAAGGCTTCGAAGGCCTGGAACAGCTCGCGGTTTTGGCCCATCTCGGTGGAGTAGGCGCTCAATGCAGGCAAGCACGCCTCGTAAGCTTCACGCAGCTCAGTGCTGTTGCACACCGCGTTCAAGTGGCTGACCGGGCTCCAGGCAGCGCCCAGACGGTCGTTCAACTCATCCATCGCCAGCACCAGACCAGCCCACGTCGGGTTCTTGCCTTGATCGGCGAGGATCTTTTGAATGCCAGCACGGTTGTCCGCGAGGATCTGCTCGATGGCCGGCTGGACGTGCTCAGGACGGATCGCCGAAAACGGCGGCAGGTCGTAGGGCTGCAATAGAGGGTTTTTCTCGCTCACGTTTGGCACCTTGGCTAGAAGAAATTGAAGATCTGTTGAGGTTTCATTGCAAAAACTGAACCACTCACCTCGTTGTAATGAAACGTCAGCAGACCTTGGGCCATCTTAATTACAATCGACCGTTACCGCAGCCCTGTAACGCCCTATTACTGCTAAAGAAGGAAGCTATTTGTGTCCATCCGTCCGTTCCAGCAGCACACACCTACCGTGGGCGAGCGCGCCTTTGTCGACCGTTCGGCCGTGGTGATTGGCGACGTCGAGATCGGCGCCGACAGTTCGATCTGGCCATTGACCGTGATTCGCGGCGATATGCACCGCATCCGCATCGGTGCGCGCACCAGCGTGCAAGACGGCTGCGTGCTGCACATCACCCACGCCGGGCCGTTCAACCCTGAAGGTTTCCCGCTGCTGATCGGCGATGACGTGACCATCGCGCACAAGGTCATGCTGCATGGCTGCACTGTGGGCAGCCGGATTTTGATCGGCATGAGCAGCATCGTGATGGACGGGGCGGTGATTGAAGACGACGTAATCGTGGGCGCGGGCAGCCTGGTGCCTCCGGGCAAGCGCCTGCAAAGCGGCTTTTTGTATGTGGGCAGCCCGGTCAAGCAAGTGCGTGAACTGACTGAAAAAGAGAAAGCCTTTTTTACCTACAGCGCTGGCAACTACGTAAAACTCAAAGACCAGCACTTGGCCGAAGGCTACGACCAGCCCGTTTAAGCCGCTTATTTTGGAGCCCTGCATGCAGTATCAAAACGTATTGTTCGACCTCGACGGCACCCTGACCGACCCACGCGAAGGCATCACCCGTTCTATCCAGTATGGATTGAGCAAAATGGGCATTGAGGAGCCAGACCTGCGCAAACTCGAACACTTTATCGGCCCGCCGTTGCTGCAAGCCTTTATCGAGTTTTACGGCTTCAGCGAAGCCCAGGCCTGGGAAGCCGTGGGCTTTTACCGTGAGCGTTTCTCGGTCAAAGGCCTGTACGAAAATCAGGTGTTTGAGGGTATTACGCCGCTGCTTGAAGAACTGGTGGGCCAAGGCCGCCAGCTGTTCATCGCCACCTCGAAGCCGCAAATCTACGCCCGCGAAATCGCCCGGCACTTTGACTTCGCCAAGCACTTTAAAGTGATTTACGGCAGCGAGCTCGACGGCACGCGCACCAACAAGGTCGAGCTGATTGCTCACCTGATGGCCGAAGAAAAGCTGGACCCGGCGCAGACCCTGATGATCGGCGACCGCAAGCACGACCTCATCGGCGCCAGCCACAACGGCCTGGACGCGGCAGCCGTGGGCTACGGCTTTGGCAGCTTCGAAGAGCTGAGCGCACACGCGCCCACCTACCACTTTGAAACGCTGGCACAGTTGCACCAGGCGTTTAGATAAACCGGTGGGAGCGGGCAAGCTCGCTCCTACACGATTCGTGCGTCGATTTCGCGCTGCAAATCCTGGCGCCAGCCCAGCAGAAAACCCAACTCCACCACCACAAACAACGGCCCGACTATCAGCCCGGTTACGTCGTCGATAAACGCAGGCTTACGCCCTTCGTAGTAATGCCCCACAAACTGGATCACCCAGCCGACTACAAACAGCCCAACCCCCCAGCTCAGCCACGCGCCCGTGCTCAGCGCCGCCAAGGTGTGCCCGAGCCACACCGCAAGCCCCAGCAACATGGTCATTAATAACCCCAGGCGCAGTTCAAGGCGCAGGTAAAACACCGCACTGGCGATCATCACTAACACCGCAGGCGAAATGCCCGCCCATTGCGGTCGCGACAACAGCACCGCCACGGCAATCACAATAAGCGGAATGCCCACAAAGTGGGTGACGATATTGCGTTTGTCACGGTGGTAAGCGGCGTATTGGCTCAGATGATCAACCAGGCTTTTCATGGCGCAAGCTCTTGGGGTAAAAAGCTGATTGTAGTCGCTGCCGAAGGCTGCGAAGGGTTGCACAGCAACCCGTTTTCTTGAAGCCCCCTCCATCGCCCCCACAGCATCCGACCCACTCAGCAGGCAATAAACGCCAGCGGCAAATCACGAATCTGCTCGCGCGCCAGCGGCTGATAAGGCCCTTCACGGGTCAATTCATGCAGCAGCTCTTCACGCAGTTGATGAAACTCAAAACTGCTGCGATGACGCGGATGGGGCAGGTCGATGTTGACCACTTGCTTGATCCGCCCCGGCCGCGGTTCCAGCACCACCACGCGGTCAGCCAGAAAAATCGCCTCTTCGACGTCATGCGTCACCAGCACGGTGGTGATTTTGGCCCGCTCGCGAATCGCCAGCAGTTCGTCCTGCATTTGCTGGCGGGTCAAGGCATCCAGCGCCCCAAACGGCTCATCCAACAGCAAAATCCGTGGGCTGGCCACCAGCCCGCGAGCAATCGCTACGCGCTGCGCCATGCCGCCGGACAACTGATGCGGGAACGCCCGGGCGAAGTCTTTCAAGCCCACCAGTTCAATAAACGCCGCGACCCGCTGCTGACGCTCGGCCGCAGTCAGCGGTTCATTCACCAGCCCCAGGCCAATGTTGTCTTCAACGCTCAACCACGGGAACAGACGGTGTTCCTGAAACACGATCCCACGCTCGCTGCCCACGCCGTTGACGGCCTTGCCATCCACTTCAATCGAGCCGCGAAACTCAGTGTCGAGCCCCACCAGCAAACGCAGCAAGGTCGACTTGCCGCAACCGCTGGAGCCGACAATGGCGACAAACTCACCTTGCGCAATCTGCAAATTGAAATCGCGTATGGCTTCCAGTTCCAGGCCGTCCACTTCGAAGGATTTACCGACCTGATTAAAACTGACGATAGGTGCGTTCATGCATTTCTCCAGCGGGTTGCGCGGGTTTCGAGGCGTTGGCCAATCAGGTTCAGCAGGGCGCCGGTCAGGCCCACCAACAGCATGCCGCTGAGGATGGTGTCCATGCGCAGCAGTTGTTGGGCGCCGATCATCAGGCTGCCGATGCCACCATTGGACGGCATAAAGTATTCCGCGCCGATGGTGCCCAGCCAGGCGTAGATCAGACTCAGACGCAGCCCGGCAAAGATCCCCGGCGCGGCACCCGGCAAGACCAGCAGGCGCAAGCGTTGCCACAGACTCAGGCGCATCACCTGCGCCGCTTCACGCAACTGCGGCGAAAGGTTGGCCACACTGCGTTGGGTGGCAATAAACAGCGGGAAAAAAGCGGCCAGGGCGACGAAAACCCACTTCGACAACTCGCCCAGGCCAAACCATGCCGTGAGTAAAGGTACCCACGCAAAAATCGCAATCTGGCGCAGCGCCGACAGGCTCGGCCCCAACAACCGTTCGCTGGTCGACGACAACCCCAGTACCACGCCAAAGACAAAACCCAAACCGCCGCCCAACAACAAACCACCCAAGGTGCGCTTGAGGCTCAAAGCCATCGAGGTCGGCAAGCTGCCGTCGACCAGGCCGCTCCAGGTGCTGTGCACCACTGCCCATGGGCTCAACAGAATCTGCGGGTCGACCCATGCTTGCGTCACCGCGACTTGCCACAGCGCCAGCAGAAGCAGCGGCAACCACACTGATTGCAGACGCTGCCAGCCAGTCGAACGCGGGCCAAGGGTCAATTGCGCGGTCGCCGCATGCGGCCAATGCACCAGCTTTTGATCCAGCCAGCCAATGCCGCGATCCATCGAGACGCCGATCACACCAATCACCACGATGCACACAAACACAATATCGAGCATGAACAACTGCCGCGCATAGACCATCAGGTAGCCGACACCTTCGCTGGAGGCCAGCAACTCCACAGCCAGCAACGAGGTCCAGCCAGCCGCCAGCGCCAGACGCAAACCGGCCATAAAACCGGGCAGGGCGGCGGGCACGATCAGTCGGCGAACTTTAAGGTGCAGCGGCAAGCGCAGCACCTGCGCGGCTTCACGCAACTTGGGCTGGGCATCGCGCACCGCAACCAGCGTGTGCAAGGTAATGGGCACCACAATTGCCTTGATCAGCACCACCAGCTTGAGCACTTCACCGATGCCAAAAAAAACCATGAACAGCGGAATCCAGGCCAAGGTGGGCACTTGCGCCAATGCGCTGAAGGTCGGCAAAACCAGCCGCTGCGCCACACGGCTCAAGCCCAGCGTGGCGCCCAGCACCGCGCCTATACCGACGCCGACCAGCAAACCAAAAAACAGACGTTGCAGGCTGATCGCCAAATGCCCCCACAGCTCACCCGCGCCCAACTCCAGCGCGCTTTGCCAGACCAGCGAAGGCGGCGGCAAAATCTGCTCGCTCATCCATTGCTCGCGAGCGGCCAACCACCATAGAAAAAAAAGGCCTATTGGCAATAGCCACGGCAGTGCGCGCTGACTGACGTTGGGTAACCAAGCCTTCACACCCAACGCTGGGGCAGCCAAAGGCAAATTGAGCAGCGAAACTTTAGCCATCGCAGACCTCCGTTGTCGGTTGTGCGGGCGCAACCAAACGTTCTATTTATATTCTCGTTTGATCTATAAATATTGATATTCATATCTATAAGAGATAAGGCCGTCCTTTATGCCGTGTCCTGAGATCCGCTGCCAATGCGTTAAATGAATATTTTCAGTGCGGCTTATGCATATCAGGCCGACAGCCGCAGACTAGAACGCTTATTCCTTTTAGTTACTAAATTGTGAGCTTTTAGTATTTATTTTTCGCTACATCTTATGCCTACTTTTTGCTCCTCAATGCCCGCCGTATTCAGGAGCTGCCCCCATGCCAATCCCTCTTAAACACACCTTTCGCCGCCTGGCCGCGCCTGCCTTAGCGGGCTTGCTGGGCTGCTTGCCATTGCTGGGCCACGCCGATGACTTAAAGCAAATCCGCATCGCCGTACCCGACCTCAGCGCGGGCAGCCAACACAGCGGCGGCGGGATCAGCGACGTGCTGCGCAGCCAGCAGTTGCTGGAAAAAGCCTTCGCCGACGACGGCGTCACCATTGAATGGAAGTACTTCAAAGGCGCAGGCCCGGTCATCAACGAGGCCTTCGCCAACGGCCAGGTCGATTTCGCTTACCTGGGTGACCTGGCCGCCATCATCGGTAAAGCCAATGGCCTGGACACGCGCCTGTTGAGTGCCGCCGCACGCGACAACAAACAGTATTTGGCCGTGGTGCCGGGTTCGGGGATCAAAACCCTGCAAGACCTCAAAGGCAAACGGGTCGGGTTGTTTCGCGGCACCGCTACCCAACTGTCGTTTGACGCCGCGCTGGCCAGCGTGGGCCTGACCGAGAAAGACCTCAAAGTCATCAACCTGGACTTCAACGCTTCAGTGGCCGCGCTGGCCGCCAAACAAATCGACGCCTCGTGGGGCGGCTCCAACTTGAGTTCGTTGCAGTCCAAAGGCCTGGCAGACATCCCGCTGAACACCAAAGACCTGAACAACGCGGGCAGCGTGCAAAGCGTGCTGGTGGCCTCGGGCGCCTTCGTCGATGCCCACCCGCAAGCCGTGGCCAAACTGCTTAAAGCCCAGGAGCAAGGCGTGCAATGGCTGACCAACGACGCCAACAAACCGGCCTACATCGCGCTGGTCTCCGGGCTTGCCAGCTACCCGGCGCACATCCTTGAAAAAGACACGCAAGATCAGAAATTCAGCGAAATCTTCGTCTCGCAACTCGACCCGGTGTTCCTCGGCAAATTACAGGACTCCGTCACCCTGGCCGCCGAGCAACGCCTGATCCGCAAACCGTTCCAGGTCAGCGAATGGGTCACACCGCCGCTGGCGGCCGCCTCCCGCTAAGCCTTTTCGTCGCACTCAAACCGTAAGCCGTCAAAACAATGAGGGTCATCCAATGAGCACTGCCGCTTTAGCCGTAAAACCAGACGTTCAAACACTTGAAATACACCCGGTGGCCGGACGCATCGGCGCCGAGATCCGCGGGATCAAACTGTCGGGCGATCTGGAAGCCAGCACCGTCGACGCGATTCAACAGGCGTTGCTGACCCACAAAGTGATTTTCTTCCGCGACCAGACTCACCTCGATGACCAAAGCCAGGAAGCCTTCGCGCAACTGCTCGGCGACCCGATTGCTCACCCCACCGTGCCCGTGCGTGACGGCACGCGCTTTTTGATGGAACTGGACGGCGCCCAGGGCCAGCGCGCCAACTCGTGGCACACCGACGTGACCTTCGTTGACGCGTACCCCAAAGCGTCGGTACTGCGCTCTGTACTGGCCCCGGCATCGGGCGGCGATACGGTGTGGGCCAACACCGCCAGCGCGTACGCCAAACTGCCTAAAAACCTGCAAGATCTGGCCGACAACCTGTGGGCTGTGCACAGCAACGAATACGACTACGCGAGCGCCAAGCCGGATGTCTCGCCAGAAAAGATTGAGCAATACCGCAAGGTTTTCACCTCAACCGTGTATGAAACCGAGCATCCAGTGGTGCGTGTGCACCCGGTGAGTGGTGAGAAGAGTTTGGTGCTAGGGCATTTTGTGAAACGCATCAAGGGCTATTCGCCGTCTGATTCGGCGCACCTGTTCAACCTGCTGCAAAGCCACGTGACGCGTTTGGAAAACACCGTGCGCTGGCGCTGGAATACGGGTGACGTCGCGATCTGGGACAACCGCTCGACCCAGCATTACGCCATCGACGACTACGGCACCCAAGACCGCATCGTGCGCCGTGTGACCTTGCAGGGCGATGTGCCAGTTAGCGTGCAAGGGCACCGCAGCCAGACCACAAAAGGCGTGTAGCCCAATACAAACTGCGAGGTATACCTCTGTGGGAGCCTGGCTTGCCAGCGATGCAGGCGATGCGGTTTTTCTGTTAAACCGCGTCGCCCCCTCGCGGGCAAGCCCGCTCCCACATGCGGGGCTTACCACACCCCGATCTGCACCACCTTCTCAACCTCTGGCTCGCCATACCGAAAGCTCTCTGCCCGACGATCCACTTCCTGATGGCTGATGGTGGTGCGGCGCTTCAACCCGCGCAGCCAGTCAAACAAATACCCCATGTGCTGCTCACGCACTGCGGCATAGGCCGGGTCCTCACCCAAGTCAGTCAACTCCTGCGGGTCATTGTGCACGTCAAACAGCTGCGGGCGAAAACCGTCATACGCCAGGTATTTCCAGCGCTCACTGCGCACCATGGTCATGCGGCAGCGATCAATCGGTTGGCCCAAGCGCTCACGTGCCGGGGCCTGAAACGCGTAGTCGTATTCACTGATCGCGTACTCGCGCCACGCAGGCGTTTGCCCATGCAGTAACGGAATCAGCGAGCGACCCTCCAACCGGTGCTCAGCCCCCGTCACCCCCAGCGCCTGCAAAAAGGTCGGCAGGGCATCAATGGTTTCCGCCAGGCGTTGATCGACCGTGCCACGCGTCACATCTGCCGCCGCACGCGGGTCACGCACGATCAGCGGTACGCCCACCGCAGGCTCCAGCAAAAACTCTTTTTCGCCTAAAAAGTGATCACCCAAAAAGTCGCCGTGGTCACTGGTGAACACAATCAGCGTGTCGTCCCAGCGCCCCGTGCTTTGCAGCAGGTCAAACAGCCGCCCCAATTGATCATCGACCTGCTTGATCAGCCCCATGTACGTCGGAATCACATTCAAACGCACCTCGTCCCGCGAAAAGTTCTGGCTCTCTTCGTGCTGGCGAAACGCGTTGTACACCGGGTGGTCGCTGGCTTTGCCCGCACTCGGGCGAATCGGCGCCAGCACCTGCTCTGCGCCATACAGCGCGTGATACGGCGCCGGGGCGATATAGGGCCAATGCGGCTTGATGTACGACAAATGCAGGCACCACGGCTGCTCGCCTTGCTCCTGGATAAAGTCGATGGCGCGGTCGGTGGTGAACACTGTTTCCGAATGCTGTTCCTGCACCCGTGCCGGCAAGTGCGCGTTGCGCATTTTCCAGCCGCTGAGCACTTCGCCATCTGCCCCCGCACCCGCGTTAGCCCAGTCATGCCACGGGTTGGCACCGTCGTAACCCAAGTCCTTTAAATACTGGGTGTAAGGCGCTGAGTCGCGCTTGTCGTCAAACAGCGGGCTGTCAGGGTAAATGCCGTCGTGGCGGGCGTAGGCCTCAAAGCCCACTTCATTGAAGATTTCGGCTTGCTGACTGTTCGGGTCAATCGCCAAACGCTGTAAGGCATCGACGTTGGCCGTGGCGTGGGTTTTACCCACCAGCGCAGTACGAATCCCGTGGGGGCGCAGGTAATCGCCCAAGGTCAGCTCCTCCAGCGGCAACGGCACCGCGTTCCAGGCCACCTGATGGCTGCTGACATAACGCCCGGTGTACGCCGACATGCGCGACGGGCCGCAAATCGTGCCTTGGGTATAGGCCCGGCTGAAACGCACGCCAGCCGCGGCTAGGCGGTCGATATTGGGCGTGTGCAAATGCGGATGGCCGTAGCACGACAAATAATCGCGACGCAGTTGGTCGCACATGATGTACAGCACGTTTTTGATGGGTTGCAGCTGTGGCATGAAGGTTCACCTTTGGCAGATCAGATGACCGATTTCGCGCGAGCGCGCCGCGCGCGACAAGCGCATTTGGTGAATGGGTTTGATGCACAACGCGCATGCCGTTAAATCGCGAAATTCTCCAATCCACACACATCGTGGTCGTCGCTGTTATCCAGTTGTTTGATTTCATCAATCATGGCCTGGGCCAAGGGCGAGAGGCGGGTCGATGAGCGGTTGACGATGCCATAGCGGGTGTAGAGCGCGTCCTGGTCTTGGGCCAGTTCGTCGACCTCAATGCGCACCAGGTCGCCCTTGGCGTACAAAAAAACGTCACTGTAGGCGCCGCAAATACCGATGGCATCGCTGCTCAGCACCACGCTCATGAGGCTGAACGGGCTTTCGCATTCCACATTCGGCGCGTAGTCCTGGCGTCCACTTAACTGCACCAGCACTTTGCGCAGGTTAGGCGGGCGGATGGTCACGGCCAGTGGATAACTCAACAGTTCTTCGGCGCTGACGCTGATGCGTTGGGCCAGCGGGTGGCCTGCGCGGCAGCAAAAAAACCAGCGCCGCGGACGCAAGCGCTGGGTTAAGTACGCCGGATCGGCTTCGAAATTTCGGGTATCGGCGATGAAAAACTCGAACTCTTCGTTGAGCATGCGCTTGCTCAGGCTTTGCCAATCATCGACCTGAAAATTCACCCGCGCCTTCGGGTAACGCCCGATAAAACGTCCGATGGCTTTGGGCACTAACCCCGAAGCAGGCGCCGGACCGCACCCGAACAACACCTCACCGCTTTCCAGGCTATTGAACTGGTTGATCTCGTTAGTCAGTTGCCGGGCGCCACTGACCAGTCGCCGCGCGTGCTCAAGCAGCAACTGGCCTTGCTTGGTGGGCGCCAGGTCCTTGCGCCCACGGTCCACCAACGAGCAACCCACGCTGTGTTCCAGCGCCTGAATGCTGCGGCTGAATGCCGATTGCGAGAGGTTTACCGCCTGCGCGCCCGCAACAAAACTGCGCTGCTCGGCGAGGGCGATGAAGTGACGAAGTTGGCGCAGGTCGATATGCATTTTTCACATCAAAAATATCGGGGAAATGCATTGGCTATGCATTCGATGGACTCCTTATAAAGGCAATCTCTTATGCAGTAAATATCTGTCAAAACATAAACAAATAACTATTAGGAATATACAAGGTTGTGTATTTCGTCGACCAGGAGCCGCCCATGAGCCAATCCCAGCAAGCCCTACCGTTCCCTTCAAGGCGTTTTAAACGCCTGCCGATGGCGCTATTTCTGGCGGGCTGCACCACGGGCTCGATGGCACTGGCCGATGAAAACCAAACCGCCGTGGACGCCGCTCCCGTCACCAAAACCGCACCGGCAAAAGCCGATGACAGCCAGTTGAAAACCGTGACCGTGACGGCTCGACGCCGTGAAGAAAGCGCGCAAAACGTGCCCACGCCAATGAGTGTGATCAGCGGCCAGACCCTCGAAACCCAGCGCGTTTACCGGATTCAGGATTTGCAGCAACTGGTGCCCAGCGTCAACGTCGCCTACATGCATGCCCGCCAATCCAGTGTGTCAATTCGCGGGCTGGGCAATAACCCGGCCAGCGATGGCCTGGAAGGCAGCGTGGGGCTGTACATCGACAACGTGTACTTGGGGCGTCCGGGCATGGCGGTGTTTGACTTGATGGACATCGAGCAACTGGATGTACTGCGCGGCCCGCAAGGCACGTTGTTCGGCAAAAACACCACCGCAGGGGTGATCAATATCACCACCCGTGCGCCGACCTTTACCCCCGAGCGCAGCATCGAAACGTCAGTGGGCGAGGACGGGTATTTCCAGACCAAGGGGACGATTTCCGGGCCGCTCACCGATGAGCTGGCCGGGCGTTTTTCGGCCTACCGAACCCGCAGCGATGGCGACATCAAAAACGAATTCGACGGCCATAAACTCAACGGCGGCGCACGCGAAGGGTTTCGCGGGCAACTGCTGTACAAGCCCAGCGAGTCGTTCAACCTGCGCTGGATCGGCGACTACAACGAAGAGGATTCCAGCGCGGGCACCCGCACGCTGTTCAGTACCGGGCCGACCATTAATGGCGTTAACCGATACGAAACACGCGCTGCCGCAGCCGGGGCCACGCTGGTCGACGGCTCGCACCGCAAGGTCAATCTCGACAACCAGCAATCGGTCACTGTGTTTCAAGGCGGCACCTCGCTTGAGGCCAACTGGACACTGCCCAGTGATTACACGCTGACCTCGATCACCTCCTACCGCTGGTGGGATTTCACCCCGCGCAACGACGACGGCCTGGACGTACCGGCGGCTTACAACGCAGGCGTGTCAGTGAATGACAAACAGTGGTCGCAGGAGTTTCGAATCGCTTCGCCGACCGGCGGCTTCTTCGATTACGTGGCGGGGGCTTACTACTTCGGCTCCGACCTGGACAACAAATCCTTCACCTATTACGGCCCCAAGGCTGACATCTGGAATGGCACAGCAACGGGTGCCTTGGCGGACGTGAACACCGTGGGCAACGGCCACATTTCGACCAACAGTTTTGCGCTGTTTGCCCAAGGCACGTGGCACCTGACGCCGCAGCTGGATTTCACAGCCGGGCTGCGCGGCACGTATGAAGAGAAAAGCGCGTGGGTGACACGCAATGCGCCCGTCGGCGGGGCGGCTGTCACCGGCGCCGCAGCAGCGGCCCGCCAGGCGCGGGTCGGCGCTTATGATTCGGGCGACTTGAACCAATACAGCACCAGCCCTTCAGGTCTGCTGAACCTGACCTACCACTTCAACGACAACGTGCTGGGCTACACCAGCCTGTCGCATGGCGAAAAATCGGGCGGGGTGAACCTCACTGTTGGCTCGGCGCCGACCGCCGGGGCCGACTCGCTGCTGATCGGAGCCGAGCGCGCCAACAACGCCGAGCTGGGGGTTAAAAGCACGCTGTGGGATCGCCGCCTGCAACTCAACGCCAACCTGTTCTGGACCCAGGTCAACGGGTACCAGACCACGGCTTACGACGATTCAACACGCGCTCAATACCTGACTAACGCAGGCTCTGTGCGCTCACGCGGGGTCGAATTCGAGAGCACGCTGATCCCCGTGCGCGGGCTGACGCTGAACCTCAACGGATCGTTTAATGACGTGCGTTACCTGTCGTACAAAGATGCGCCATGCCCGCCGGAAGTCAGCCTGCAAGCAGGCGCGCCTGCCTCATGCGACTTGAGCGGGCATCAGGTGGTCGGCGCTTCGAAGTGGATCGGCAACGCCAATGGCGAATACAAATGGAACCTCAACAACGGCCTCGAAGAGTACGTCACCGCCAGCTACGCGTTCCGCTCCAAAGCCGTGGGCACGGTCGAAGACTCCGCTTATGCACAGATCCCGAGTTATGCGGTGGTCAACTTATCCACAGGCTTGCGCGGGGACTTTCACCAAGGTCAGTGGGACGTGTCGCTGTGGCTGAAAAACGCCTTCGACAAAACCTACTACACCACCCTGTGGAGCGCCGCCAATGGCGGTTATGAAGGGTTGTTGGGCACGCCACGGACACTGGGCGTGACCGGCCGTTATGATTTTTAAAGGCTGACCACACCCTGCCGTATGGGAGCGGGCTTGCTCGCGATGGGATCGCTGCGGTGTGCCTGATACACCGCAGTGCCTGTATCGCGAGCACGCCCGCTCTCAATTAAAAGTGTTTTTTGGTTATTAACAAATAGCTTCTTATTCCTTAGCGAATCTAAAAACCGTCCCTATACTGACTCGGTAACACACATACCGCTGGAGGCGCACCGCCATGGGCAATGAATCGATTCGCTATTTGATAGTGCCGGGTTGGCAAGGTTCGTCTGACGATCATTGGCAAACCCACTGGCAAAACAGCTTGCCGAACAGTGCCCGGGTGGAACAGGCCGACTGGTTGACGCCACGCCGCGAAGACTGGATTGCCGCGCTGGCCGAGGCGATTGCCGCCGACAGCACACCGGTCATTCTGATTGCCCACAGCCTGGGTTGCATCACCGTCGCGCATTGGGCCGAACGTGCCCCCGCCAGCTTGCTGAGCCAGGTGCGCGGTGCCTTGCTGGTCGCCCCGGCAGATGTCGAACGCCCCACCTGCGCCCCTGCGTTGCGTAACTTTGCCCCGATCCCGACGCAAACCCTGCCGTTCCCGAGCCAAGTCGTCGGCTCTGACAACGATGCCGCGGCCAGCGCGCCTCGCGCCATGGAGTTTGCCCGCCATTGGGGCGCCGAGGTCGGCATTCTCAGCGGCGCCGGACACATCAACGTCAAGTCTGGCCACCAACGCTGGGAGCAAGGCTTCGCCTTTTTGTATCGCCTGCAAACCCGTATTGAGCACGGTGCCCTGCGCCGCGCCTGAATTTTTTGTAACGCCCGCGCCCACCCATCGGCGGCGGGCGGGAGCCCGCCATGAGTCTGCATGAAACCTTTGGTCAGCCCCTGCTGACCTTCCCCGACGCCGAAAAAAGCCCGCTGAGCATTCGCGCCAAAGCGCTGGTGTTTGTCGACCCGCGTTCGCGCCAATTGCGTGATGACCTGGAACTGCTGGCGCCGCGCGCGCTGCCGGTATTGATTCGCGGCGAAACCGGTACTGGTAAAGAGCTGTTGGCCCGGCATATCCACCGCGCCAGCGACCGCACCGGTTTGTTTGTGTCTGTTAATTGCGGCGCGATCAGCCCCACCTACGCCGATGCCGAGTTGTTCGGTTACGCCCCCGGCAGCCACAGCAGTTCGGCCAGCAGCCGTGCCGGCTGGTTCGGCTCAGCCAATGGCGGCACGCTGTACCTGGATGAGATAGGTGATTTGCCGCTGGGCATTCAGGTCAAATTGCTGGCTGCACTGGAAACCCACGAAGTCACGCGGGTCGGCGCTCATCAGCCCAGCCCGGTGGATGTGCGCCTGGTGGCGGCCACCAGCATCGACCTGGCTCAGGCGGTACAGGCTGGCAAATTTCACGAGCGGCTGTATCACTACCTCAGCGAGGGGCAACTGCCGTTGCCCGCTTTGCGCGAGCGGCCGGGGGATATTTTGTCGTTGGCCGAATACTTTTTAGGCATCTACAGCCAGCGCCTCAACCTGCCGGTGCCATTTATCAGTGACAGCGCGCAACGGGTATTGGAGCGCCACACATGGCCCGGCAATACCCGTGAGCTGGAGAACGTCATCCACTTTGCGCTGCTGGTGAGCACCGGCGAAGAGATCCGCCCCGAGCATTTAAACCTGCCTGACAGCCTGGGGCAGATTGAGCACTTTATTAAAGGCGCAACGGCGCAGGAGCTGGCGGCGCTGAAACAGCTGCTGGCATAACCCCCATCTCGCGATCTTTTAGACGATCAAAAGATCGCGAGGCAAGCTCGCTCCTACAGGGAGAGATTTAAAGAACCAAATGATCTAAGCGAATGAATAAATATTATTGTTCTGGAATAAAGAAAGTCGGTATCTTTCGCCCCGACTCCAATAAAACCGTTACCAGAACGGTCACTTCTTAAGGATATTGCATGAAAAAGGTTCTGTTGTTTACCGCATTGGCGGCTGCTTTGACGGCAGGCCTGGCACAGGCTAACGAAAAATTGGTGGTCGCTGCGACCCCGATTCCTCACGCTGAAATCCTTGAGTTGATCAAACCGACCCTCGCCAAAGAAGGCGTGGATCTGGACATTAAAGTCTTCACCGACTACGTGCAGCCGAACGTACAAGTCGCAGAGAAGCGTCTGGACGCCAACTACTTTCAGACCCTGCCGTACCTCGAAAGCTTTAACAAAGGCAAAGGCACCAACCTGGTGACCGTGGTCGGCGTTCACGTTGAACCGTTTGGTGGTTACTCCAAAAAAGTTAAAAACCTGTCAGAGCTCAAGGATGGCGCAACCATCGCGATCCCTAACGAAGGCAGCAACAGCGGCCGTGCATTGATCCTGCTGCAAAAGGCCGGTCTGATCGAACTGAAAGACCCGACCAACGCGGTGGCCACCCCGAAAGACATCGCTAAAAACCCGCACAACTTCAAGTTCAAAGAGCTTGAGTCAGCATTGCTGCCACGCGTGCTGGACCAGGTTGACCTGGACATGATCAACACCAACTACGCGCTGGAAGCGGGCCTGAACCCGGCCAAAGACGCGCTGATCATTGAAGGCTCTGATTCGCCTTACGTGAACTTCCTGGTGGCTCGCCCGGACAACAAAGACAGCGACGCAATCCAAAAGCTGTCCAAAGCGCTGACCAGCCCTGAAGTCAAAGCGTTTATCGAGAAGAAGTACCAAGGCGCCGTGGTGCCTGCGTTCTAATTCAACTCCCGCTCACACAAAACGCCGACGGCTCCTACAGCGTCGGCGTTTTTTAGTATTTGGCAAAAGTACCTAGCAGAGTTAACAGGTAGGCAAGGTCTGGCATTGGAGCAAAGCTGGGGGACATTCAGCAAAGAGCCAACCCACATGCCTCTTAAACGCTATGCCTACGACCCTCTGGATCGCTTAACAACAACGACAATGGGCGCGCAGCCCTCGACGCAGCGTTTTTATCATCTTGAGCGCTTGAGCACTGCACGCCATGGTGAACACAGCCAGACAATCTTTCAGCACCACGACCAGTTGCTGGCTGAAAAACACACAACCGCAACGCTGTTGCTGGGCACCGACCTGCAACGCAGCGTGCTGCACTCTCTCAACGGCGCA
This sequence comes from Pseudomonas sp. FSL R10-1350, assembly GCF_009600525.1. NCBI lineage: Bacteria > Pseudomonadati > Pseudomonadota > Gammaproteobacteria > Pseudomonadales > Pseudomonadaceae > Pseudomonas > Pseudomonas sp. FSL R10-1350. Next base: position 20,808 of record NZ_WIVR01000027.1, on the reverse strand, counting down.
CACCATTACCCGCGGGCTTACACCCCGTATGGCCATCATCGTGGGCAACAGGGGCTGTTGGGGTTTAACGGAGAAGCCCACGATCCGTTGACCGGCCACTATCTGTTAGGCAACGGTCACCGCGCGTACAACCCCGTGTTGATGCGCTTTAACAGCCCCGATACGTTAAGCCCGTTTGGTGCCGGCGGGTTGAACCCCTACTGCTATTGCCTGGGTGATCCGGTGAACCGGGTAGATCCCAATGGGCAGATTTCCTTTGCCTTGATAGCCCCTATCGTCCTGTCAGTTATTGGGTTGAGCGGGACAGCGGTCGGAGCAATTCCCTCTGTGGGCTTTTACGCATCCTTCAAAGCGTTAAAAGCTGGCCCCATCAAGGCCGTTGATCTTGCGAAGGTCGCTGGTGTGGGGTTTACAGCCTCCGCAGGTATTGTCGGCACGGTTCGATTGAGCATGGCAGCGGAACATAACAACACAGGCAGCACTGAAATGACCTCGGTGGGCATAGCCTTGGCCATTTTAGGTTTAAGCAGCTCTGGCTTGGCCACTAAGCTGGGCTGGAGTGGCATTAGAGCGGCAGCCAGAGCTAAGAGAGTTGCCAAGTTAATGGGTAAAAACTCCCCACCGCCGCGTCCCCCAAGAAACTCTATTTCCTCAACATCGAGCTCAACCTCGCCACACTTTGCTAAACGAATCACCGAAGAGAACACCTCCGAACTGCCAATGCCCACGCTATACGTGCGCGATATCAATACACCCCCTCCCGGAGTTCTATCTTGGGCAGATCGAATACGACGGGCGTGATCGCTCTATCAATCCGCCCAATGCCAAGCCGGTTGATCCAGCATGCGTTGCCCAACGACCTCGGTCTGGCCGAGGTTTTTTTCCAGCACGATGCAGTTGCACTCCGGGTCTTGCTGCAAGGCGGCAATCAGCCGCCGGGCGTGGGACACCACCCACACCTGGGAGTGGTGCGAGGTGCGAATGACCAACCGCGCCAGCGCGGGCAGCAGGTCGGGGTGCAGGCTGGTTTCGGGCTCGTTGAGTACCATCAGCGTCGGCGGGCGCGGCGTGAGCAGGGCAGCCACCAGCAGCAGGTAGCGCAAGGTGCCGTCCGACAACTCCGCCGCCGACAATGGCCGCAACAAACCTTCTTGATAGAACTCGACAGCAAAGCGCCCACCGGGCATCGCATTGATCTCCAGCCGCGCGCCGGGGAAGGCGTCACTGATGGCGCTGTGCAGGACTTGCGGGTCGCCCATTTCGAGGATGGTTTGCAGGGCCGCAGCCAGGTCGCGGCCATCGTGGTGCAGCACCGGTGTGCGCGTGCCCAACTGCGGCTGACGCACCGGCGCATCAGGGTCGGTGCGAAAGTGATCATAAAAACGCCAACCGCGAATCGACTCCCGCAGCCGCAGCACTTCGGGCGAGGCCTGCAGGCTGCCGACTTGATCGAACAAGCTGTCGAACATCGGCGTGTGCTGCGCCAGCACCTGCCAACTGCGCTCAGTACGGGCACGGATCATCGGACCATTGCGCTCCACCAGCTCACTGGCCGGACGGTAGCTGGGGCCCACCCAAATGCTTTCGTGTTTGATTTGCGGGTCGAGGGTAAACGCTGACAGCTCAGGCGGCGACACCCCCAAGGCGATGGCGTAGCTGAAATCTTCGGCCGCAAAGCCCATGCGCAAGCGCTTGACCTTGTTGCGCGGGCCGCCCTCGATGGCCACCTCGCCAGACTTCATGCGCCGCGACACCACCTCGGGCCCCGCCCAGAACGTCGACTCCAGCCCGCCTTCACGGGCCAGCGCATTGACCACCCCGCCCTGAGCCGTCTCGGCCAGCAAACGCAGCGCACGGTACAGATTGGATTTACCGCTGCCATTGGGGCCGGTGATCAAATTGAGCCGCGCCAGCGGGACGATCAACTGGTTGATGGAGCGATAGTTGGCCACCGCCAGAGTGGTGAGCATTGGGTGACCTCAAAACAGATGGGAAAGGCGTGCACAGAGTCCCACAAAGTCTGAACCCTGTTCTACGCTATGTGTCGTATTGTCTCGATCACTGAGCACCAAGCAAAGGAGTCTGCATGGCTGGTCCACGAATCAAGTGTGCTTGGGGCTTAAGCCTTTTGGCGCTCCTGACGGCTTGCGGTAAAGAAGGCCCCAAAGAGCCTTTATCACCACGGGTTTATATACAAGAAGTTACCAGCCGCGACTATGCACCTCCCATTGCGCTCAGTGGCGACATTCAGGCACGGGTCGAAACCCAGCTGTCCTTTCGGGTCGGCGGCAAGATCATCGAGCGCAAGGTCGATGTCGGTGATCACATTCAGGCCAATCAGGTGTTGGCGCGCCTAGACCCCAAAGACCTGAAAATCCAGGTCGAGACCGCCCAGGCCAGCGTGTATGCGCAACAGGCGCAAGTGGTACAAACCCGCGCCGCCTATGTGCGCCAGCAAAAGCTGCTGCCAAAGGGCTACACCAGCCAAAGCGAATACGATGCGGCCTATGCGGCTCAGCAGAGCGCACAAAGCGCCTTGGCGGCGGCGCAAGCGCAACTGGCCAATGCCCACGAACAACTCAGCTACAGCAACCTGGTGGCGGAAGCGCCGGGCGTGATCACCGCGCGCCAGGCCGAAGTCGGGCAAGTAGTGCAAGCCACCATGCCGATGTTCTCACTGGCCCGTGATGGCGCCCGCGATGCCGTGTTCAACGTGTACGAATCGCTGTTTATCGAGCCGCCCAAAGACCCTACCGTGCAAGTCACGCTGTTGCAGGACCCGACGGTCAAGGCCAACGGTTTTATCCGTGAGATCACCCCCGCCGTGGCGGCGCAAAGCGGCACGCTGCAAATCAAGGTGCAACTGGACTCGCTGCCCAAGGGCATGGACCTGGGCTCGATTGTCAGCGTCAACCTGAGCCCGGCGCCGCAGCGCAGCATTGAAATGCCATGGTCAGCCCTGACCAAAGATGTCAGCGACCCGGCGGTGTGGGTGGTCGACGGCGACAACAATGCGCGCCTGCAAAAAGTCACCGTGGGACGCTACCTGACCGGCAGCGTGATCATCAGTGATGGCCTCAAGGACGGAGAAAAAGTCGTGGTCGCAGGCGGACAGTTGTTACACCCCGGCATGAAGGTCGAGATAGCACCCACGCCAGCAGGGGGGATGGCACTATGAACCGTCTCTGGATAGCGCCTTTCGCGGCCCTGTTGTTGCTGGGCTGCTCTGAAAAAAAGCCGCCTGAGCCACTCGTCAGGCCCGTGCTCTACGTGGTGGCCAAGCCCGACCTGACCCAACATCTGGGGCGCTTTGCCGGCAATATCGAAGCCCGCTACGAAAGCACCTTGGGCTTTCGCGTGCCGGGCCGCATCGTGCGGCGCTATTACGACGTTGGCGCGTTGGTTAAAGAAGGCGATATTTTGGCCAGCCTCGACCCGACCGATCAGCAAAACAACGTGCGCGCCGCGCAAGGCGATCTGGACAAGTCCCGCGCGCAGTTGATCAACGCCCAGGCCAATGCCCGGCGCCAGCAAGAGCTGTTCAATCAGGGCGTGGGCGCGCAAGCCCAGCTGGACACGGCACAAGCCGACCTCAAAACCGCGCAGGCCGCCGTGCAACAAGCGTCAGCGGCGCTCAATCAGGCTAAAGACCAGCTCAGCTACTGCAACCTGCGTGCAGACCATGACGCGGTGATCACCGATTGGGCGGTCGAAGCTGGCCAGGTGGTGAGCGTCGGTGAAGCCGTGGCCACCCTGGCGCGACCTGAAATCAAAGAAGCGGTGATCGACCTCCCGGCGCCGCTGGCCGAAGCCCTGCCCAAAGACGTCGTGTTTTTTGTCGCAGGCCAGCTCGACCCGAACGTCAACACCAAGGCCCATGTTCGCGAAATCGCGCCCCAGGCCGACAGCGCCACGCGCACCCGCCGTGTGCGGCTAACCCTGGACCAGACCCCACCGGCCTTCCGCCTCGGTAGCTCCATCAGCGTCACGGTCAGCAGCCCGATTACCCAGCACTTCCAGGTGCCGCAGACCGCCCTGCAAGAAACCGACGGCAAGACCCGCGTGTGGGTCGTGGACCCGCAAACACTGACCGCCAACACGCGGGAGGTGACCGTATGGCGCCGCGACGCCAATACCGTGTTGCTCTCGGGCGGTATCAGCAGCGGTGACGCCGTGGTCAGTGCGGGCGCCTACAGCCTTAAACCCGGACAAAAAGTCAGACTCGACAAGGAAAGCTCGCAATGAATGGGAAATTCAACCTGTCCGAGTGGGCCCTCGAGCATCAGTCATTCGTGTGGTACCTGATGTTCGTCGCGGTGCTTGCCGGGTTCTTTTCGTACTTCAACCTGGGCCGCGCCGAAGACCCCAGCTTTACCATCAAAACCATGGTGATTCAGACCAAGTGGCCCGGCGCCACGGTGGATGACACCATGCTGCAAATCACCGACCGTATCGAGAAAAAGCTCGAAGAGCTGGACACCCTCGATTACGTCCAGAGCTACACCCGGCCGGGCGAGTCCACGGTGTTTGTGTTCTTGAAAGACACCACCAAGGCCGAGCTCATCCCGCATATCTGGTACGAGGTGCGCAAAAAAATCGGCGACATTCGCGGCGACTTCCCCCAAGGCATTCAAGGCCCGGGGTTCGACGATGAGTTCGGTGATGTGTACGGCACGATTTACGCCTTTACCGGCGACGGCATCAGCATGCGCCAACTGCGCGACTACGTCGAAGAAGTGCGCCTGGGGATCCGCGACATCCCCAATCGCGGCAAGATGATGACCATCGGCGAGCAGGCCGAAACCTTCTACCTCGACTTCTCGACCCGCAAACTGGCCGCGCTGGGCCTGGATCAACAACACATTCTGCAAAGCCTGCAAGAGCAAAACGCCGTGACCCCGGCGGGGGTCATTGAAGCCGGACCAGAGCGCATGTCGGTGCGCGCCTCTGGCCAATTCCACAGCGTGGCCGACCTTGAGGCGGTCAACCTGCGGGTCAACAACCGCTTCTACCGGCTCGCTGACGTGGCCGACATTACCCGTGGCTATGTCGACCCGGCCGCGCCGATGTTCCATTACAACGGCCAGCCGGCCATTGGCCTGGCCGTGGCCATGAACACGGGTGGCAACATTCAGGAGTTCGGCGAGCAACTGCAGCAGCGCATCAACGAACTGACCGCGCAACTGCCGGTGGGCGTGGGCGTGCACATGGTCTCTGACCAGGCCGAAGTGGTGCAGGTGGCTGTACACGGCTTCACCAGCGCGCTGTTTGAGGCGGTGATCATCGTTCTGGCAGTGAGCTTTATCAGCCTGGGCCTGCGCGCGGGTATGGTGGTGGCGATCTCGATCCCGCTGGTGCTGGCGCTGGTCTTCGTGTTTATGGAGTTCACCGGCATCGCCATGCAGCGTGTGTCGCTGGGCGCGTTGATCATCGCCCTGGGCCTGCTGGTGGACGACGCGATGATCACGGTAGAGATGATGATCTCGCGGCTGGAACTGGGCGAAACCAAACAGCAGGCCGCAACGTTTGCCTACCACTCCACGGCTTTCCCGATGCTTACCGGTACCTTGGTCACGGTGGCGGGCTTTGTCCCGATCGGCCTCAACAACAGCGCGGCGGGGGAGTACACCTTCACCCTGTTCGCAGTGATTGGCGTGGCCCTGCTGGTGTCATGGATGGTGGCGGTGCTGTTTGCCCCGGTGCTGGGCGTGCACGTGCTGCCCGCCAAGGTTAAACCCAAGTCCGAAAAACCGGGGCGGCTGGCCCAAGCGTTCAACACCGGCCTGCTGTGGTGCATGACCCACCGCTGGTGGACCATCGGCGGCACGGCGGCGATGTTCCTGGCCTCGGTGGTGGGCATGACCTTTGTGCAAAACCAGTTCTTCCCGGCCTCTGAGCGCCCCGAGATTCTGGTGGATTTGAACCTGCCGCAAAACGCCTCGATCCAGGAAACCCTCAAAGTCACCCAACGCTTTGAAGCCTCGCTCAAGGACGACCCGGACATCGTGCGCTGGAGTACCTACGTGGGCGAGGGCGCGATCCGTTTTTATCTGCCTCTGGACCAGCAACTGCAAAACCCGTTCTTCGCCCAGTTGGTGATCGTCAGCACCGGGCTTGAGAGCCGCGATGCGTTGATGGAGCGCCTCAACAAACGCCTGCGTGAAGAGTTTGTCGGCGTCGGCAGTTACGTGCACACCCTGGAACTGGGCCCGCCCGTGGGCCAGCCGCTGCAATACCGGGTGAGCGGCCCGAACATCGACCAGGTGCGCAAACACGCCATCGACCTGGCCACCGTACTCGACGCCAACCCCAACGTGGGCGAAACCCTGTTCAACTGGAACGAGCCGGGCAAAGTGCTGCGGGTCGACATCGCGCAAGACAAGGCCCGCCAGTTTGGTTTGTCGTCCGAAGACGTCGCGCAAGTGATGAACAGCATCGTCACCGGCGCGACCGTCAGCCAGGTCAAAGACAGCATCTACCTGATCGACATCGTCGGCCGGGCCAATGGCAGCGAGCGCAACACGCCAGAAACCCTGCTCAACCTGCAAATCACCACACCGAGCGGCACCTCGATCCCGTTGCTGGCGTTTGCCTCGGTGCGCTACGAGCTGGAGCAGCCGCTGGTCTGGAGCCGTGACCGCATACCGACCTTGACCCTCAAGGCTGCGGTGCGCGGCGACATTCAGGCGGTTGACCTGGTGGACGACCTCAAACCGACCATCGATGCCTTCATCGCCAAACTGCCGCAAGGCTACAAAGTCGAAACCGGCGGCACCGTGGAGCAAAGCGCCAAAGCCCAAGGCCCGATCGCCAAAGTCATCCCGTTGATGCTGTTTTTGATGGCGACCTTTTTGATGATACAGCTGCAAAGCGTGCAGAAAATGTTCATCGTGGTCAGCGTCGCGCCGCTGGGCCTGATTGGCGTGGTGTTGGCGCTGGTGCCCACCGGCACGCCGATGGGCTTTATCGCGATTCTGGGGATCCTGGCGCTGATCGGCATCATCATTCGTAACACGGTGATTCTGGTGACCCAGATCGACCAGTTCGAACGTGATGGCTTCGACCCGTGGCATGCGGTGGTCCAGGCCACGCATCACCGTCGTCGGCCCATCCTGCTGACCGCCGCAGCGGCCAGCCTGGGCATGATCCCGATTGCACGGGACGTGTTCTGGGGCCCGATGGCCTACGCCATGATCGGCGGCATCTTCTCGGCCACCTTGTTGACCTTGCTGTTCTTGCCGGCCCTGTACGTGGCCTGGTACCGCATCAAAGAAAACAAAAACCCGCCCCCGGCCATTCACTGACCAGGCAGGAGCGAACTCGCACTGGCTCTGTAGCCGCTGACGAGGCACGAAGGCTGCGATGGGTTGCGTAGCGACCCAGACGGCGGTCCTGCGGCCCGCATCGCAGCCTTCGTGCCTCGTCAGCGACTACACGTTCAAAAGAGGTTGGCAGCTGTGCGCAGGCGCGGAGCCTACCAAGCGTTTTGAAAAGTTGAAATCCAATATTCAGGCTTGCACGCCCGAACGCTGATGATTCAGCGACGGGGCGAACTATAGGCAGCCCTCAGAAGGGTGAACACCCTAAATGTTGTAGGAGCTGGCTTGCCTGCGATCTTTTGATCTTCAACGTGAATAAATTGCGATCAAACACGCTATTTAGCGCTGCTTGGCGCGGTCGTATACAGCGCTGCGTTCGCGTTTCCCGACAGCAATCACTGCCACTACGACGCGCTCATCAATGACTTTGTACACCAACCGGTAGCCTGCCGATTTAAGCTTGATCTTGTAACAGTCGGGCATCCCGTGAAGGGCGTCAGCCCCTATACGTGGGCTTACCAATCGTTCGACCAACTTCTTTTTAAATTGCTGCTGAAGCGTATAGCCCAACTTCTCCCACTCTTTCAAAGCTGTGGGCAGGAACTCCAGCTTATAAGTCATCCAGATTTACCGGGACAGGCGTCTCTTGGCTGCGAGCCTTCACCAGTTCAGCAAGGTCCATGTCATCCAGACGCTCCATGATGGCTTCAAACACTTCAGCAGGCACCATGTAGCCCATGACACGGTTGTGGTTGAGCACCGCAACCGGAGCACCGTGGGCAGCATTCATGACTGCGGAGGGATTTTTCTTGAGTTCAGACACACTCACCGCTCGATCTGCCAAGACGTTTTGCATAATTTATGCCCTCTAAATAGGTCGTTATATTGGTCTATTTAGAGGGGCGCATCAACCTAAGATTTAGTGAGTCGCTACACCTCGCGCAACACCAACACCCCCAGCACATCGCAGCCTTCTTGCAACAACAACGACGTCGCCTCACACACCGCACTCAAATCATGCGGATCGCTGCTGTAGGCGTTCATGTGGGACAAACTGCGCAACAAATTCTTCGCCGCCTGAAAGCGCTGCTCAGCACAGGTGAGCAAGGCAGACACAGACGCCTGGGTATCAATCAAGAGAACGTTGGAATCGACAGGATTGTCGGTTTGCGGGAGGAAATGCGACATGGTGGAAACTCCTATGAATTAAGGAGCCACTTCAATCAGCTTGCACGCAGAAAGAGGGTGGCAGCTGTGCGCGGGTGTGCAAGACCGGCCATAGGAATCCGGCAGACCCGAAGATCTCCCACGCACAACCGCCATAACGCTGAGTGCAGGCGCGGAGCCTACCAAGCGTTTTGAAAAGTTGGAATCCTATGATCAGGCTTGCACGCCCGAACGCTGATGATTCAGCGACGGGGCGAACTATAGGCAGCCCGCAACGAGCACCACAATGGGCCAAAGCACGAGCAAGCCTCATCCCACACAAGTCAGGGAAAGGTCTGTAATCGCGCTGCCTGAATCGCGAGCAAGCCCGCTCCCACAGGTCCTGTGCAACACCTGTGGGAGCGGGCTTGCTCGCGAGGGGGTCAACGCACCAAATGCAGGAACTGCATGTGGCGTTCGTACTGGTCGAGGATGTCGTTGATGATCTGATCCTTGGTGTAGCCCATCAGGTCGTAGTCCTGGCTGCCTTCGCTCAGGTGCACTTCAGCCCGGTAGTAACGGCGGTTACGCAGTTCTTTGGGGCCCATGCCGCCACGGGCAAACGATGGCGTGAAGTAGCCGCGCATTTGCACCTGGTAGACGAACGGGTGCTGGTCACCATGACCAATCTCAAGGCTGACGTTGTCATTGGCCGGGTCAGGCTGGGTGACAACGTTGAGGCCCTTTTCGAGGAACACCGCGCTCACTTCTTCAATCGCCGGGCGCACCGTGGTGTCCATGAAGCGGTACACCTCGTCCCGCGACGGGAAGTGCACGGCCTGGCTCAAGCGTTGACGCCAGCCACCACGGCCACGGCGCGACACGGCCACCGGGGCCAGCGAGTGCATCTGCGCGATCTTCTTCTGCGATTCCAGGTAGAACGCCTTGTGCAGCCCCCACATCATCAGCAACAGGATCAGCGAGAACGGCAGCGAGGTCAGAACCACCGCCGACTTGAGCGCGTCGATGCTGCCCGAGAACAACAGCGCACTGGTCACCAGCGCGGTCATCCCACCCCAGAACACCCGCAGCCATTTGGGGCCATCTTCGTCAGCGCTATTGCCACGCGCCGAGAGGGTCGACAGCACCACGGTGCCAGAGTCGGCCGAGGTCACGAAGAACACAAAACTGATGAACACCGTTACGGCGATCACGGTTTTGCTCCACGGGTAGGTTTCCAGCAGCAGGTACAAGGCGCGCGACGGGTCGTCGATGGCGGCTTGGCCCAACGCCGTCAGGCCGTGGTTGAGCACTTGGTCAATGGCGCTGTTGCCGAAAATAGACATCCACGCCAGGGTGAAGCCCAACGGAATCAGCAGCACGCCAAAGACGAATTCTCGAATGGTCCGGCCACGGGAGATACGCGCAATAAACAGACCCACAAACGGCGACCATGCGATCCACCAAGCCCAATAGAACACGGTCCAGCCGCCCAGCCAGTCGCTCGGCTTGTTGTAGGCATACACATCAAAACTCTTGGTCGGCAGCGCGCCCAGATAGTCACCGATGTTCTGGATCAGGGTGTTGAGCAGGTGCTGCGTCGGCCCTGCGAACAGCACGAACAGCAGCAGGGCACAGGCCAGCAGCATGTTGATGTCGGACATCACGCGCACGCCTTTATCGACGCCCGCGATGGCCACCAAAATGGCTGCGCCCATCATCAGGGTGATCAACCCCACCTGAATCCATTGGGTGTGCGGCACGCCGAACAGGTAGTCGAGCCCGGAGTTGAGGTGCAACACCCCAAACCCCATGTCGGCGCCCAGACCAAACACCGTGGCGATGATGCCAAAGCCGTCGACCGCGTAGCCGATGGGGCCATTGATGCGTTTGCCGATCAGCGGGTACAGCGCCGAACGCAGCGCCAGCGGCAAGTTATGCCGGTAGGCAAAGTAGGCCAGCGCCATGCCGACAAAAGCAAACACGCCCCAACCGTGCAGGCCCCAGTGCAAAAACAGCAACTGCATGCCTTGGCGCGCCGCCTCGGCGTTACCGGCCGGGCCTTGTGGCGGGTTGAGCATGTGGGTGAGGGGTTCTGACACACAAAAGAAAAATAGCGTGATGCTGATCCCGGCGGCAAAGAGCATGCCCGCCCAGGACAGGTAACTGAACTCAGGTTCGTCGTGGTCGGCACCGAGCTTGATCTTGCCGTAGCCGGACAAGGCGGTGACGACCACGAAGATCAGATACAGGGTCATCGCTAGCATGTAGTACCAGCCGACCGTATTGGCCGCCCAGTTTTGTGCTGCCAGTAGCCATTCACCGGCGGCTTCGGGCAATGAAATCACCACCAGCCCGAAAACCAGAATAAACGCGGCGGCAAAGTAGAAAACCGGCGGGTTCATGCGGATGAGAGACGTCTGCGACGTCGAAGGTGTACTCATGGCAAATACACCTCGCAGCAGTGATACAGGCGTAAAAAGAGCGAGTTCGGCAAAGGTTAGCCTCCTGTTGTGAGCGGGCAGCGGACCACCGGTTTAACTTGAACGAGCATTCAAGTTAAACATGGATGGCGTGTAAGGACTAATCGCTACCCTTGGCTACACGTGTCTTACGTTAGCTCATGGCAAGGTATGACACATGCCCGCGTACGAACGTTCAGCCGTTATGGCACGGGGCTATCCGGGATTTGCCGACGGTAGGTCGCGGGCGGAATTTTGGGGGGTGAAAAAAAATTCCAAAAAATCGAAGCGCTTCGCTTTCTGGTCAAAAAACAGACAAATTCAACGGTCTGATTTCACCCATCCAGATCGCATGATCGGTGTGATCCAGCAGGTCATTGCCCGTGTCGGGGTGCAGAAAGATCACCAGCCCGTGTCGGCTGATAGCCAGCCAGGGCAATACAATGCCGAGCAGTTCGGGGCCAAAGGCCAGTTGGCAGCTCCAGTCGGGGTGCGGGCCGACCGGGCGTTCGTGGACGCGGCCCATGCTGATGCCAAATCGGTGCGCCGCTTCTTCGCACAGGGCGCGCGCCTGGTCGATGGTGCTGGCGTCGTAATAGACGTGGGCGTGATAGCCCTTGATTCGTTGCATAAGCGCCTCTTGATTGTGTGCTGCACGCATTATTAATGTGGGAGCGGGCTTGCTCGCGATGCAGACGGTGCGGTGTATGCGAACATCCGCGGCGAGGCCATCGCGAGCAAGCCCGCTCCCACAGAGGTAACCTTGCACGCGCACTCTAAACCCACACTCAGCGAGAGCGTTATGCCCCGGCTCAACCGCACTGCCATCCTGCCATTTCTGAATTGGCTGCCCAAACAAACCCGCGCAAGCGTAGGCCGAGATGCGCTGGTGGGCTTGAGTGGTGCAATTCTGGCACTGCCGCAGTCCATCGCCTACGCCTTGATTGCAGGTTTACCGCCTGAATACGGGCTATATGCTGCCATTGTGCCAGTAATTATTGCGTGCTTGTGGGGCTCGTCGTGGCATTTGATCTGCGGGCCGACGGCTGCCATTTCGATTGTGCTGTTTGCCAGTGTCAGCCCGCTGGCGGTGCCCGGCACTCAGGACTACATCGGCCTGATCCTGCTGCTGACGTTTTTGGCGGGGATTTTCCAGTGGCTGCTGGGGATGCTGAAGTTCGGCGCACTGGCCAATTTTGTCTCACATTCGGTGGTGGTCGGGTTCACCCTTGGCGCGGCGGTGGTGATTGCCTTGGGCCAGTTGCCCAATGTGCTGGGCGTTGACGTGCCGGGCAAAGCCACTGCGCTGGACAGCCTGCTGACGCTGTTGCGCCATGTGCGCGACTTCGACCCCGCGTCGTTGGGGCTCGGGGTAGGGACGGTGCTGTTGGGCGTCGCACTCAAGCTGTGGCTGCCACGCTGGCCGACGCTGCTGTTGACCCTGGTGCTTGCCAGCCTGGCCGTGTGGCTGCTGCCGTCGGTGTTTGGCCATGTGCAGTTGGTGCAGGCGTTTGTGGGGCGTTTGCCGCCGTTTAGCCCGTTGCCGCTGGATATCGAAACGCTGTTGCGTCTGCTGCCCAGTGCCGTTGCGGTGGGCATGCTGGGGTTGGTGACCAGTTTGTCGATTGCCCGCTCGATAGCAGCACGTTCGCAGCAGATGCTCGACGCTAATCAGGAGATCCGCGCACAAGGCTTGTCCAACGTGTTCGGCGCCTTGTTCTCGGGGTATTTGTCCTCGGGCTCGTTCACCCGGTCGGGGCTCAACTACGAAGCGGGTGCCCGCTCGCCATTGGCCGGGGTGTTTTCCGCGTTGTGGGTGGCGCTGTTTGCGATCACCGGTTCCGCGCTGATTGCGCACATCCCGATCCCGGCCATGGCAGGCAGCATTTTGCTGATCAGTTGGGGGTTGGTGGACACCCGCGGTATTCGGGCGCTGTGGCGCGTGAGCCGGGCCGAGTTCGCGGTGATGGCACTGACCTGCGTCGCCACCTTGCTGCTGGAGCTGCAAACAGCGATTTATGCCGGGGTGCTGGCGTCGCTGTTTTTTTACCTCAAGCGCACTTCGCGCCCGCGTATCCAGCAATGGACAGAGGGGGATGAAGAGGTGTTGCGGGTCGGCGGGTCGATTTTTTTCGGCGCCAGCCATTACCTGCAAGTGCGTTTGCAACGCACCCAGGGGCAGCGGGTGGTAATAGAGGCGCAGCACATCAACTTTATCGACTATTCGGGGGTTGAGATGCTGCACCAGGAAGCCCGTCGCTTGCTGGGGCTAGGCCGCAGCCTGACCTTGCGTCGGGCACGGGCGCCGGTGGTGGAAGAATTGAAGAAGCTGGAAGGCGCGGACAAGTGCCCGATTTTATTTGAGGACTGACCTGTAGGAGCGAGCTTGCCTCGCGATCTTTTTGAAGATCAAAAGATCGCGAGGCAAGCTCGCTCCTACAAGGGGTTTACTGCGCCAGCAGACGGCGCAGTTCGGCCAGCGCCGGGGCGGTGTCCGGGCGTACGCCGCGCCACAGGTAGAAAGCTTCTGCCGCCTGTTCGGCCAGCATGCCCAGACCGTCCATGACGTGGCCCGCGCCATGCTCGCTGGCCCAGAGGCAAAACGGCGTCGGCGCGTTGCCGTACATCATGTCGTAGCACAAGGTTTGGCCGGGCTCGATCAGGCTGCTGGCAATCGGCGGCACTTCACCGGCCAGGCTGGCCGACGTCGCGTTGATGATCAGGTCGACCGGCTCTTTTAACCAGTCAAAACCACTGGCCGCCACCGGCCCCAAGTCGCTGAACAGCTCCACCAGCACTTCGGCCTTTTCGACCGTGCGATTGGCAATGGTCACCGAGGCCGGGCCTTCGGCCAGAATCGGTTCCAACGCGCCACGTACCGCGCCGCCCGCGCCAAGGATAAGGATGCGTTTGCCCTTGAGGCTGAAGCCCGCGTTAACCGTCAGGTCGCGCACCAGTCCCGCGCCATCGGTGTTGTCGCCCAGCAGCGTGCCGTCAGCCAGTTTGCTCAGGGTGTTCACCGCGCCCGCCCGTTGCGCACGGGCGGTCAGGCTGTTGGCCAGGCGATAGGCGTCTTCCTTGAACGGCACGGTCACGTTGGCCCCGCGACCTTGCTGGAAAAACGCCAACGCGCTGCCGCCAAAATCATCCAGCGGCGCGAGCAACGTGTCGTACTGCATCGATTGCCCGGTTTGCTCGGCAAACAGGCGGTGCAGCACCGGCGATTTGCTGTGGGCGATCGGATTACCAAAAACGACGTAACGGTCCATCAGGCAAGCTCCTCGGGCAATGTCAGGCGTTGGCTAACCAGTCGCGGTCTTGCAGAAAGTACTCAGTCAGCCGCGCCTCTTCGGTACCGGGCGCCACTTTCCAGTCATAGCCCCAGCGTACGTGGGGCGGCAGCGACATCAGGATCGACTCGGTACGCCCGCCCGATTGCAGGCCGAACAGGGTGCCACGGTCGTGAACCAGGTTGAATTCGACGTAGCGGCCCCGGCGATATTCCTGGAACTCACGCTGCTGGGCCGTGTAGGCATCGGCCTTGCGGCGCTGCACAATCGGCAGGTAGGCGTCGATAAAGGCGTCGCCGATGGCGCGAACGAAGGCAAAGCTGGTGTCAAAATCCCATTCGTTCAGGTCATCGAAAAACAGGCCGCCAATGCCACGCGGCTCGTTGCGGTGCTTGATGTGGAAGTAGCGGTCGCACCAGGCTTTGTAGCGCGGGTACACGTCGGCGCCGAACGGTGCGCAGGCTTGCTCGGCCACGCGGTGCCAGTGCACGCAGTCTTCTTCAACGCCGTAGTAGGGCGTGAGGTCGAAGCCGCCACCAAACCACCAGACCGGCTCTTCGCCTTCTTTTTCGGCAATGAAAAACCGCACGTTGGCGTGGGACGTCGGCACATGCGGGTTGTGCGGGTGGATCACCAGCGACACGCCCAGGGCTTCAAAGCCACGGCCCGCCAGTTCAGGGCGATGGGCGCTGGCGGACGGCGGCAAGCCGCTGCCAAACACGTGGGAAAAGTTCACACCGCCTTTTTCGATGACCTGGCCGTTTTCGATCACTCGGGTACGCCCGCCACCGCCTGCCGGGCGCTCCCAGGCGTCTTCAATGAAGCGCGCGCCGCCATCTTCGGTTTCCAGCGCAGCGCAGATACGGTCTTGCAGGTCGAGCAAGTAGGCTTTAACGGCCTCGGTGCGAGTAGTCATGACATCACCTTAAATCGGGCAAAGCGACAGAGCGGGGCCGCCAGCGAAGGGCGGCTAGCATAACACCGCACCCGGCATCGTCGCAGTTGACGAAGATCACGCTAAAGCGTTGGATAGGGACCTCGTCAATTCAGCAAGGACAGTGCAAATGGCTAAACGTATCCAGTTTCGGACCCTCGGCGGGCCCGAAGTGCTTGAGTATGTCGATTACCAACCTGCCGAGCCGGGCCCGCAACAGGTTCGCGTGCGTAACCAGGCCATCGGCCTGAATTTCATCGACACCTATTTCCGCAGCGGCCTGTACCCGCTGCCCGAGCTGCCATCGGGCCTGGGCAATGAAGGCGCGGGCTTCGTGGATGCAGTGGGCAGTGACGTGCACACCGTCAAAGTGGGCGACCGCGTGGCTTACGGCACTGGCCCGCTGGGCGCAAACAGCGAGTTCCACGTGTTGCCAGCGGCGAATGTGGTGAAACTGCCGGACGACATCAGCTTCGAGCAAGCGGCCGCCGTGATGCTCAAGGGCCTGACCGTGCAGTATTTGCTGCGCCAAACCTACGAGGTTAAAGCGGGCGATACCATTTTGTTCCACGCCGCTGCCGGTGGCGTTGGCTCGATTGCGTGCCAATGGGCCAAGGCGCTGGGCGCGAAATTGATCGGTACGGTCAGTTCGGCGGAAAAAGCCGCGCACGCCAAAGCACTGGGCGCCTGGGAAACCATCGACTACAGCCATGAAGACGTGGCCCAGCGCGTGCTGGAACTGACCGGAGGCAAGAAAGTCCCGGTGGTGTATGACGGCGTCGGCAAAGACACGTGGCTCACCTCGCTGGACAGCCTGGCGCTGCGCGGGCTGATGGTCAGCTTCGGTAACGCGTCGGGGGCGGTAACTGGCGTGAACCTGGGGATTTTGTCGCAGAAGGGTTCGCTGTACGTCACCCGGCCAACCTTGGCGGGCTACGCCAACACGCCCGAAAACCTGCAAAAAATGGCCGACGAGCTGTTTGAGATGATCCGCACCGGCAAAATCAAGGTTGAGATCAGCCAGCGCTATGCCCTGAAAGACACGGCCAAGGCACACATCGAGTTGGCCTCGCGCCGCACCACCGGCTCGACGATTTTGTTGCCGTAACACCAAACCTGTGGTCGCTGCCGCAGGCTGCGATAAGGGCCGAAGGACCTTCGCTTTTACAAGCAGGGCCGCTACGCAGCCCATCGCAGCCTGCGGCAGCGACTACAGTTTGTGGGGTTAGTCGGGGCGCACGACCTTGCCGGTCGCCAGGTCGCGGATCAGGCTGGGGTTTTTACGCCCGCCCAAATTGCCGCCCAAGACGTGATCGATCTGGCCACGAAAGTACTGCTCAACTTTTAACCGCGTACGCGCCGCCGGCAAGCCCGCCGGGTTGGCAGACGTGGAAACAATGGGCCCCACCAACGCACACAACTCACGCACCAGCGGGTGATCACTCACGCGCAACGCCACGGTGTCGTGCTGGCCGGTGATCCACTCGGGCAGCAGGCCTTGATGCGGCACCAGCCAGGTGTTCGGCCCAGGCCAGGTGCTGGCCATGCGGTCGATCCACTCTTGGGGGAAGTCTTCGAACAGGAAGTCGAACTGGTGAATGTTGTCGGCAACCAGAATCAGGCCTTTATCCACAGGTCGCGATTTGATCGCCAGCAAACGCTCGACCGCTTCTTCATCCCACGGGTCGCAGCCCAGGCCCCAGACGGCTTCGGTGGGATAGGCGATCACGGCGCCCGCGTGAATCGCGCGTGCGGCTTGTTGGACGCGCCAGGTGCTGATCATTGAGTGTCTCCAAATAGGTACTGGGCGCAGTGTACTTAGCTGGCGCGAGCAAACCAACGCCCGCCCTCAAGCACCACATGCCCGTCGAGTTCAAGTTCGGTCAACGCCGCCAGCAGCCGGGGCAGGTCCCAACCGCTGGCGCAGGCCAGGGCTTCGCTGGTGTGGGGCGCTGCCTGCAACAATTGCACTAATGGATGACAGCTGTGTGTGAACAGGTCTGCTGTGGATAACGGCATCGAGCGCCACCCGCGCAGGCCTTCGAGAATGTGCTCGACGGTTTCCACCAGGGTGGCGCCATCACGAATCAGTTGATGGCAACCGCGCGCGCCGGGGTGGTGGATAGAACCCGGCAGGGCGTAGACCTCACGACCTTGTTCAGCCGCCAGGCGGGCGGTGATCAACGAACCGCTGGCCACGCTGGCTTCGACCACCAGTACGCCCAACGACAAACCGCTGATGATTCGGTTGCGCCGCGGGAAGTTGCCCGACAGCGGCCCGGCGTCCAGCGGGAACTCCGACACCACGGCGCTGCCGTTGGCAATCATCGCGTCTGCCAGTGCGCGATGGCGCTGTGGATAAAGTTTTTGCAGGCCGGTGCCGAGCACCCCGATCGTCTGCCCGCCAATGTCCAGTGCGGCCTGGTGCGCGGCCCCGTCAATGCCCAGCGCCAGCCCGCTGGTAATGACAAAACCGGCACCCGCCAGACACTTCGAAAACGCCGCGGCGGTGTCCAGCCCCGGCCGTGAGGCACGCCGACTGCCGACCATCGCCAGTTGCGGTTTTTCCAGGATGCCGGGGTCGCCCGCCACAAATAACAGGGGCGGCGAGTCTTTGATTTCAGCCAACAAGGCCGGGTAATCGGGCTGATCGTGGAGCAACACATGCTGCTTGCAGCCCTCAAGCCAGCGCATTGCAGCGCTGGCACCGTCACGTACTTCGGGGTTGCGCCGGGCCTCGCTACTGGCGGGTGGCAAGCCCAAGGCCCGCCAGGCACTGGCCGGGGCGCTGAGCGCCGAACTGGCCGAGCCAAAGGCCCGAAACAAGGCGTGGTAGCGCTGTGGGCCGACCTCGGGCAAGCGGTGCAAACGCAAGCGGGCTTCCAGCTCTGCTGGGGAAATATCAGACTGCGACATGGGATCATCCTTGATCTGTTTCATCAGCGTTACGCCAGGCACAACCTGTGGATAACTCTGTTAACAAGTTGTTGGGCACGTGTCAGTAAGCGCCGGGGTAAACGCTCAGTACGGCCTTGAAAATACGCCGGCAAACCCAACCTTAGTAGAACGCTGCGCACAGACCGCGCCCATTGGTTTCAAACTGCGACGCGCGCGCCACCTGCAGCCGGGCAGCTAGTCGTTTCATCCGGGGTTGAATCCCTTTATTATGTGCGCTCGCGTGAAACGCCAGAGCCCGAGCGGGCTCTCTCTGAAGGAGACGTTTTGCACAGGTTGCCGAGTCTTCAAGACCCCCTGACAACCGTTTTTGAATCTTTCACACAGTGCCCCAATCAAACTTATGGCTATTTTAAACATCCTCGAATTCCCAGACTCGCGTCTGCGTACCATCGCCAAGCCGGTGACGGTTGTGGACGACGAAGTCCGTCAGTTGATCGATGACATGTTTGAAACCATGTACGAAGCGCCTGGCATTGGCTTGGCGGCCACGCAGGTCAACGTGCACAAGCGCATCGTGGTCATGGACCTGAGCGAAGACCGCAGCGCGCCGATGGTGTTTATCAACCCTGAGTTCGAAACCCTGACCGACGAGATGGGCCAGTACCAGGAAGGCTGCCTGTCGGTGCCGGGTTACTACGAGAACGTAGACCGCCCGCAGCTGGTCAAAATCAAAGCGCTGGACCGTGACGGCAAGCCTTTTGAAATGACCGCCGAAGGCCTGCTGGCCGTGTGCATCCAGCACGAATGCGACCACCTGAACGGCAAGCTGTTCGTGGATTACTTGTCTACGCTCAAGCGTGACCGGATCAAGAAAAAGCTGGAAAAACTGCACCGCCAGAACGCTTGATCCTCGGTATAACCCTACGCTTGTCTCGGACTCACTGTAGGAGCGAGCTTGCCTCGCGATCTTTTCAACGATCAAAAGATCGCGAGGCAAGCTCGCTCCTACAGGGTTATTCCCGCCTTCCCCCATTCCAAGTGAGTACTCCATGACTGAGCCATTGCGCATCGTCTTTGCTGGCACCCCCGAATTTGCCGCTGAACACCTCAAGGCGCTGCTCGACAGCCCGTACGAGATCGTTGCGGTGTACACCCAACCGGATCGTCCGGCCGGGCGCGGGCAAAAGCTGATGCCAAGCCCGGTCAAGCAACTGGCGCTGGAACACAACATTGCGGTCATGCAGCCGCCGACCTTGCGTGCCCCCGAGGCTCAAGCCGAACTCGCCGCACTCAAGCCCGACTTGATGGTGGTGGTGGCGTACGGCCTGATCCTGCCGCAAGTGGTGCTGGATATTCCGCGTTTGGGCTGCATTAACAGCCACGCCTCGTTGCTGCCACGCTGGCGCGGCGCCGCGCCGATTCAGCGCGCGGTCGAGGCTGGCGATGCACAAAGCGGGGTGACGGTGATGCGCATGGAGGCGGGTCTGGACACCGGCCCGATGCTGCTCAAGTCCATCACTCCCATTAGCAGCGAAGACACCGGCGGCACCCTGCACGACCGTTTGGCCGAACTGGGCCCACCGGCCGTGATCGAAGCCATTGCCGGCCTGGCTGACGGCACCTTGCAAGGCGAAGTGCAGGACGACAGCCTGGCGACTTACGCCCACAAGCTCAATAAAGACGAAGCACGCATCGACTGGAACCGCCCGGCGGTGGAGCTGGAGCGGCTGATTCGTGCCTTCAACCCGTGGCCGATTTGCCACAGCACGCTCAACGGCGAAGCCCTGAAAGTGCTGGCCGCCACCTTGGCAGACGCCAAGGGCGAACCGGGGCAGATCCTCGCGGCCAGCAAAGACGGCCTGATCGTGGGCTGCGGTGAAGGCGCGCTGTGCCTGACCCGTCTGCAATTGCCCGGCGGTAAAGCGCTGAACTTCAGCGATTTGTTCAACAGCCGCCGTGAGAAGTTTGCCGTGGGTACTGTTCTGGGCGCCGCCCAATGAACCCGCGTCTGGCCGCCGCCAAGGCACTGACCGCCGTACTCAACGGCAAGGCATCGCTCAACAGTTCGTTGCCGTTGCAACTGGACAAGGTTGAAGCCCGCGACCGCGGCCTGACCCAGGACCTCGCGTTCGGCACCGCACGCTGGTATCCGCGCTTGTCGGCATTGGCCAACAAGCTGCTGCAAAAACCCTTTAAAGCCGCCGATGCCGACGTTGAAGCGCTGTTGCTGGTGGGCTTGTACCAACTGCTGTACACGCGGGTGCCGGCCCATGCGGCCATTGGCGAAACCGTGGGTTGCGCCGACAAGTTGAAAAAACCGTGGGCCAAAGGCCTGCTCAACGCCGTGTTGCGCAACGCTCAGCGCGACAGCGAAGCCTTGCTGGCCGAGCTGGAACACGACCCGGTAGTGCGCACTGCCCACCCGCGCTGGCTGCAAAAATCGCTGAAAGCGTTCTGGCCTGAGCAGTGGGAAGCCATCTGCGCTGCCAACAACGCGCATCCGCCGATGATTCTGCGGGTCAATCGCCGCCATAAAACCCGTGATCAGTACCTGCAATTGCTGGCTGAAAGCGACGTGCAGGCCCAACCGTGTGTGTACAGCCGAGACGGCATTGTGCTGGCCGAAGCCTGCGATGTGCGCAATCTGCCGGGCTTTGCCGAAGGCTGGATCAGCGTGCAGGACGAAGCCGCACAGTTGGCCGCCGACCTGCTCGACCTGGCCCCCGGCCAGCGCGTGCTCGACGCCTGCTGCGCGCCGG
>NZ_WIVR01000272.1:0-201 GCF_009600525.1 Pseudomonas sp. FSL R10-1350 | reverse complement strand
ACCTTTCGTACATGAAGCTCAGCACCGTACTCGATGGCAGGTAGCACCTCCTGATACTCCCGTGCGCTGGGCGTATAACGAGACGCTGGTACCTGCATGCCTATGCCACCGTGCGGGCGCTCGTAGTTGTAGATCTTGCGCCATTCGTCCAGCGTGAACTGCGCGCTGGGCAGGTCAATCAGGCACACGCCTTTAAAAACC
>NZ_WIVR01000271.1:0-203 GCF_009600525.1 Pseudomonas sp. FSL R10-1350 | reverse complement strand
TTTTGATCTTGGCCCTTTTACGGCCGCTGCGCGCCCGGACGTAGCCTCGCAAGGCTCGTCAACTGCTACGGGGGGGGTTGTTCGCAGCCTTCGTGCCTTGTCAGCGACTACAGGGTGTACGCGATCCAAACTGTAGGAGCGAGCTTGCCTCGCGATCTTTTGATCTTGGCCCTTTTACGGCCGCTGCGCGCCCGGACGTAGCC
>NZ_WIVR01000270.1:0-204 GCF_009600525.1 Pseudomonas sp. FSL R10-1350 | reverse complement strand
TTGGTGGAGCTAAACGGGATCGAACCGTTGACCTCTTGCATGCCATGCAAGCGCTCTCCCAGCTGAGCTATAGCCCCGATTTATCGCCTGGCGGCGGAGCAACACCGAAATGCTGCTTCTGTGAAACTGGCGTCCCCTAGGGGACTCGAACCCCTGTTACCGCCGTGAAAGGGCGGTGTCCTAGGCCACTAGACGAAGGGGACA
>NZ_WIVR01000269.1:0-205 GCF_009600525.1 Pseudomonas sp. FSL R10-1350 | reverse complement strand
AGGGTGATTAGCTCAGCTGGGAGAGCATCTGCCTTACAAGCAGAGGGTCGGCGGTTCGATCCCGTCATCACCCACCACTTCTTGAGTTTCTCGAAAGAGAAGGTCGCTTTTAACGAAGCAACCAACCGACGCGCAGCGGTAGTTCAGTCGGTTAGAATACCGGCCTGTCACGCCGGGGGTCGCGGGTTCGAGTCCCGTCCGCTGC
>NZ_WIVR01000268.1:0-211 GCF_009600525.1 Pseudomonas sp. FSL R10-1350 | reverse complement strand
ACAACCTGGGCTTTAAACGACTTGGGGTAAGAGCTTCGTTGGCGCATTTAAGGGCTATCGCGTCCGCTTAAAAATAGGCGGACACCATCGCCCTTAATTTGGGAGGTCGGTAGGTGTGTTCACCGTTCGCTTACGCTGCAAGCTGCAAGCTGCAAGCTGCAAGCTGCAAGCTGCAAGCTGCAAGCTGCAAGCTGCAAGCTGCAAGCTGCAA
>NZ_WIVR01000267.1:0-213 GCF_009600525.1 Pseudomonas sp. FSL R10-1350 | reverse complement strand
AAGAGCTTCGTTGGCGCATTTAAGGGCTATCGCGTCCGCTTAAAAATAGACGGACACCATCGCCCTTAATTTGGGAGGTCGGTAGGAGTGTTCACCGTTCGCTTACATCGATTGTTTGTTGCGGGGCGATGATCAGTGTTTTTTCGAGCACAAAAACAAAATCCCTGTCTGCGTGAGCAGACAGGGATTTTGGAATTTAATCTTGACGATGAC
>NZ_WIVR01000266.1:0-221 GCF_009600525.1 Pseudomonas sp. FSL R10-1350 | reverse complement strand
CCCCTAGGGGACTCGAACCCCTGTTACCGCCGTGAAAGGGCGGTGTCCTAGGCCACTAGACGAAGGGGACACAAACCTTCTATTTGATCAGCGCTGAGTGCTGATCGATTCAATGCCGGTGTGGCCAGGCAGTGAAACTAAAATTTGGTGGAGCTAAACGGGATCGAACCGTTGACCTCTTGCATGCCATGCAAGCGCTCTCCCAGCTGAGCTATAGCCCC
>NZ_WIVR01000265.1:0-223 GCF_009600525.1 Pseudomonas sp. FSL R10-1350 | reverse complement strand
CCCCTAGGGGACTCGAACCCCTGTTACCGCCGTGAAAGGGCGGTGTCCTAGGCCACTAGACGAAGGGGACACAAACCCTTCTAACAGTGATCAGTACTGAGTACTGATCGATTCAATGCCAGTGTGGCCCGGCATTGAACTGTAAATTGGTGGAGCTAAACGGGATCGAACCGTTGACCTCTTGCATGCCATGCAAGCGCTCTCCCAGCTGAGCTATAGCCCC